>JAQUQS010000003.1:0-159962 GCA_028715965.1 Candidatus Omnitrophota bacterium
AGTTCCTTATACTCTTCCACCCGGCTGTGGTAGAATTTAACCATGATGAGAAAGCCCAGATACATAGTACATGTGGACATGGACGCCTTTTTCGCGTCCGTCGAGCAACTTGACCATCCTGAACACATGGGCAAACCCGTGATAGTGGGCGCCGACCCGGCCGGTGGAAAAGGACGCGGCGTGGTGGCGGCTTGCTCATATGAAGCCCGTAAATTCGGCATACACTCCGCGATGCCGATATCCCATGCCTACAACAGGTGTCCGGCCGGGATATTCCTGCGGCCCCGCATGGAAAGATACGCGGAGATCTCCCACATGGTGTTCTGTATCTTTGAAAGGTTCACCCCGGACATCGAGCCGATAAGTGTCGACGAAGCCTTCCTCGACATATCCGGCAGCTTCCACCTTTTCGGTACCCCCGAAGATACCTGTCGCAAGATAAAAGAGACCGTGAAACAAGTGACCGGCCTTACCGCTTCCGTGGGCCTCGCCCCGAACATGATGACCGCCAAAATAGCGTCGGACCTGAAAAAACCGGATGGACTGGTAATAGTAACAAGCGAAGGGCTTACGGATTTCCTGGACCCCCTACCCGTCTCCAGGCTTTGGGGTGTCGGCGAAAGGACCCTGGAACATCTGCACAACATGGGCATAAGGACCATCGGCGCCCTCGCGCGTACAAGCGGTGACCTTCTCGAAGGGACTTTCGGCAAAAGCGGGAGGCATCTATGGCTCCTCGCAAGAGGCATAGACGAACGTCCTGTCGAAAGCGGATATTCCGCGAGGTCCGTCAGCAATGAATACACTTTCAACTCGGATTCACACGATGAGGACAAGATCAAGGATATTATCATGCAGCTCAGCGAAAAGGTCTCACATCGCATGCGCAAGGACGGCCTTAAAGGACGCACGATAACCCTGAAGATACGTTTCACTGGTTTCCATACATTCACCCGCGCGACAACGCTCGAGCGGGATACGAATTACGTGGACGATATATACAAAGGAGCGGCATCGAAACTCGTGGAATTCGACATAAAGGGCAAAGGAGTACGTCTTGTGGGCGTAAAAGTCTCCAATCTCGCGTCTTCCTCCGGGGACATATTGCTTTTCGACATGGATACGGCCACGACAAGGAAAAAAGAGCGCCTCCACGCGGCCATCGACCGTCTTATCGACAAATTCGGCGAAGGCTCCCTGCGTAGACGCGCTTGAACTTACATTCTCACACCAGCATATGCTCGCCTATCATGTCAGCTTTGGCCTTACCGACAAGATTCTCCGCTATCTTAAGCCCGAAGGCTATGGCCGTAGCCGGGCCGCGACTGGTAATAACGTTCCTGTCCTGCACGACATTTTCTTTTGTGAACTTCACAAGCGGTGAAAAGCTTTTTTCCATACCGGGATAACATGTGGCTTTTTTACCTTCCAGAACTCCTGTGGGCTCTAATACAAGCGCCGGAGCGGCGCATATCGCGCATATGAGCTTTCCGGCCTTGTCGAGCTTAACAATAAGGTCTTTGAGCCGTGTTGACCTCGCCAGGTTCTCAGCCCCGGGCATGCCTCCCGGCAGGACTATGGCGTCCGGCATATCATCGGCTTTTTCCAGGAGAGTATCGGCCTTCACCACCACTCCTCTCGCGCCTTTCACGGTTTCCGATCCAAGACCGGCTACAGTAACTTCTATTTCAGCGCGGCGAAGGACATCTATCGCGGTCACGGCTTCGACATCCTCGAACCCTTCCGCGAGCACCACCAGGGCTTTTCTGGGCATTGCATTCCTCCTTTATCTCTTTCCGACGAACCCTACCGACAGCTTAACCGCCTCCTCGATACCCTCGCTGAAACGTTTATGGTCGTTAACATCCTTCTCTTGCCAGAACGGTCTTTCCGGCGGAGCGTCGCTTACCACCAGGAGCCCTATGGCCTTCATCCCCGTGAACGCGGCCGCGGCATATACCGCTGATACTTCCATGTCGATACCGGCGAACCCGGACCCGGCCAAGCCCGTTAAAAGTTCCGGGGTTTCCGCCAATATGGACCCTATCGTATAGACCCGGCCCTTACCTATGTGCATAGCCTTACCGCAATTCTCCTTTATGTAACGTTCGGCAAGAGCCACATATTCCGCCGATCCCCTAACGATCGTGCCTTCGTCCACCGCCAGGGCTCCCGTATGATACCTGGTGAACCCTTCCCCGTCATACGCCTCATCACACAGCAGGATATCCCCAACATGCAGATCGCCAAGAGAACCGCAGAACCCCGCGAACACCAGTTCCCTTACCCCACACTCCCCGAGAAGGCGCACCGCGTCACCCGTCATGGCCGAACCTATACCCGTCCTTATCACAGCTATTGCTTTACCGTTCGTTCCGCGTGAAACAAAACCACTGAAGAACCTGCCGGTGAACTCTGAAGCCACTCCGCAATTGGCGGCAAATCTCCTCAGCGGGATCACCGGGCTTATGACGACCTTCTCCGGAAAAACATCCGTTCCCGTCCCGAAAAAGAACCTGAAAAGTTTTTCCTTATCCAACCGACACTTCCCCTCTTATATACAAGTAAAAACGCTCATCGCGCATGCCTGCATTCTTTACATTCATTACTAAGCCCGGGGTTATATGTCCCGCACCTACGGCATGTCCAGAACCCTTCCGGCGGGAATTTCACCCTATACCACCTGCGGTACAAAGGCATTACCACCTTAGCTATAAGGACATAACATCCGCCAGCTAACGCGATCAGGATATAGGGCATGAATTCCCTCGGGAATACGCGCTCCGGTGAAACAGCGTCTATATCTATGCCTTTATCCAGCATCCTCTCCCTTATATTATCGTACGCTTCGCGGTCATCTTCAATATCAAAAGTCGTTATCGCGTATATTATCTCCCCCGACAGTCCATACCGGCCGTTATGGAAATCCCTGAGCTTTTCCAGGTAACTTTTGTAGTATCTCGCGGCCGTATCATAGGAGCTATTAGCTTCATAAATAAGGGCAATAAGAAAATCCGTGGCAAAGAACTCCGGCCAGAATGAACGCGCGGCCATGAAGAACACAAGCGCCTCGGTATAGTCCCCTGCGGAGAACGCGTAAAGTCCATCCGTGAAATTGGCGGCGAAAGACTTGATACTGCGATTAAGCTGACCGTCGTTCGAGATATCATCGACAAAACGCTGGTTAAGAAAGAATCTCTGGTAAGAGAAATAACGGTCGACGCTGCCGGAAAAAGCCGCCACGGTAAGCGATACCAGGATCACGAACATTATGGCCGCCACCCGGACGCAATGTCCATGACCATATCTTGTTTTATACAGCGGGGGAATTTTTGGCATGTTGAGTTCCCGGGCACTATTGTACAGAAGGGGTGTCGGGGCCTTCCCCGCACCACACGTATTACCCGACCACAGGACCACTGAGCATATTTATGATAGCCCCGATCTCGAACGGCTTATATACTACATCCACGTTCGCTTCATTTATCTCTCTCCGCATTTCGTCATCGACCGAATATCCGGTCATGAGTATGACCCTGGTCTCGGGGGAAAGTGTCTTTATCTCCCTCATAGCCTTGATACCGTTCATGCCCGGCATGAGCACATCCAGTAGCAGATAATCATACCGGTCTTCCTTGACCAGGCTTATCGCCTGCTCCCCGGCATAACAACTGGTGGCGTCGACCTCTTTCGATTTAAGTATGTCACACAGGACATCCGCGAACACCCTGTTGTCATCCACCACCAAAAGCCTGTTGTTCTTTATTGTTGTCATCTTTTTCTCCATAGTTTTGGATATGGTCTACGCGCATAGCACACTTTCAATTAAACTAAATTTTACATCAAACCAGTTCATTTGTCGACCCGATTCTACCTGTCACCGTCACCTGCCGGCACTACTATGCTTTTGGCCTTACCAAGGGTTTCCGCGACACCAGAAAGCAGACCACCAGCCGTGGAGATGAAGTCCTGCGCGTTCTTTCCAACGCTCTTCGCGGTATCCTCAGCCATACTGACCGGGGATGCTAAGGCGTGTTTCCCCACCCGGACAACACTCTTGACCCCTTCCGCCGGCAGGTTGAGCATCCCGGCCATACCGGCCCTATGGAAAGCCCTGTTAGCCAATTTGCCGAACGCATCACCCGGGTCGTCCACGTTATAGAATATCTGGTCTATATTCAACTCGTATTTTTTGATCGACGGCGCATTAGCTCCGGAAAGATCGATATAGCGCAGCGTGTCCGCCTTGACCCTGAACTTCTTTATTATTATGCCACGGTCTTTCCCCTGCGGTTTCCCGACCCGGTCATTTTTATTGCCGTCCCCGACCACCCTGGGCAAGGCGCTAAGGTTCAATTTTCCATCACGGCCCCTTACAATATCAAATTCGGCTATATACAGGAATATCTCGTCAAACCTCATCCGGCCATCCGATATGGGCAGGCCTCCCATATCCACGTATACTTCCGGCACACGTGCAAGGACATCATGCCCGAACCCCAAAGGCTGGTAAAATACGATATCCTTTATCCCCAAGGATAGCTTCGTAAGGGAAAGTTCCGCGGCGCCGGCATGAACCTCCACGTTGAGGGCCCTGGAGCATAACCCCTCAAAAACGGACAAGACCAGCGCGTCCTTCCGCCAGTAAAGCGCGCTTGCCGCTATCACGAGGACCATCGTTGTGATTAATATCTTTTTCGTTCTTCCATGCGGCATACGATCTCGTATCCCTTAATTTTTCGCCAGCAGACACCCGGCTAAAGCCAGGTCCACCGGTCCGGTTATTTTCAGGTTCCGTTCGTCCCCCCGGGCTATCCTGACCTTCGCGCCCATGGCCAGGACCAGACAGGAATCATCCGTAGCATCCTTGATCCCGCCCTTTTCGGCGGACATATGCGCTTCCTGTATGAGGTCCCTCCTGAACCCCTGCGGGGTTTGTACGGACATCATTCGCCCACGGTCCGGCACGTTACCGATATAGTCCCCGGAACTTTCGACCATAGTATCCTTTACGGCCACCGCCGGGATACAAGCCCCGTCCGATATCGCGCCACAGACGATATCATCTATAAGCCCCGGTCCGGCCAACGGCCTTACCGCGTCATGTATAAGTATGATATCAGTATCCTCCGGGCAATTCCTGACACCTATGCGCGATGATGCCTGACGGGTAGCCCCTCCCGGGACAATGTCACGTAACTTCGATACACCATACCGTTCGGCTTCTTCCGCGACACGGGTCACTATACCCGGGTTCGAGACCACTATGATATCCGATATTTTAGCGCTGTGCTCGAAATTAAGGAGCGTATGTATGATGACCGGTTTCCCGGCCAGGTCAAGAAGCTGTTTGGGCGTTCCCGACCCCATCCGCTCGCCCGTACCGCCCGCGAGTATAAGAGCGACTATCCTCCCCATGCCGGTCCCTTCCGTTTATCCGATAAATTTACCGTTGACCATAAGGCGGACACCATCGACCGTTATATCCGGTGTCCTTATCACCCCGTCAAGGTGCAGGGGAACATCATTGCTGCCACCGAACGACATATCGTTCCCCAGAGCGATATGCACCGTTCCTATGACTTTTTCATCCTCAAGCACCTGCCCGATCAAGGTCGCCTTTGGATTAAGCCCTATTCCCAGCTCTGCCACTTTATACGCCTTCTTCCCGACACGATCCAGCCGGTCACGTACCTCGTCGGCATATTTCCCGGAAATATCAGTAACATATCCGTCGGAAACAACGAACTTAATAGGTTCATCCAATATCCCTATTTCCGGCCACGTGGCGTCCACGATAAAAACACCATCACACTCTTCCGGGGCGAAAGCGACCTCTCCTTCCGGCAGGTTACCATAAGCTCCCGGCACGTCAAAGGACCCGCCACCGGCCCCGAAAAAACCGCTCCTACCGACCGTGAAACGCATGTCGGTGCCACGCTGTGTCGTAACCCTTATTTCCCCTGACGCCTTTAATATCCCGTATATCCTGCCGGATTCTTTCTTCAGCTCTTCATAATCTATATCAAGGCACCTGTTGGCGATATCCTCGGTTATCCCCGGCATGGTAGCGATACGGGCCCCACGCCTCGTAGCCTCTCTCCTGGCGCGCGTATGTGTAAGTGATTTTTCGGTCACCAATATCTCGACGTCGAATTCAAGCATTTCATCGGCAACGTCCCGGGGAGGTTCCGTGGCATGTTCCAGGGTAGGCTCGATCACCATCATACTGCTCCTGGCGGCCCTCTTCTTGGCGTACTCATGAAAAGCTTTCCCGATCGGCTCTTTTATCGTATCAGTTACGATAAGGCAGGATTCGTTATTCTTCAGTTTAAGCGAACCTTCAAATACCGCTTTTACAGCTTCATCCCTGATCATCAAATATCACCCTTTCCCTATTTCAAAAGCCATATACCGGATATCACAAGAAGAACCCCCACCGCTTTTGGTCCCGTAAGCGCCTCCCCCAGGAACAGTATCCCCAATATGAAGGACACCATAGGATAGCTGCCCGCGATAATAACTATCCGGGACACGTCCCCCTGCTTGAGAGCGTGGTAAAAAACTATCTGCGCGGCGAAACTCGCGAGAAAACCGCTCACCATAAGTATGAATATGGTCTTCGGCTCCACGGCCCTGAGTTGTGCAGGCCTTATCATCGTAGCGCCCAGGAATAGAAGCCCGACCATCACGCCGAGACAACGGAAGAAAAGCGCCGTGAACGGCTCCGCTTTGGTAAGCCCTATTTTCTCGAGTACCGGCACCACTCCCCATATGCAAGCGGCCAACACGGCGAACTGATACGCGTTCACTTTTCCTCCTTCCCCCCCAGAGATCATCCCCTCACGACCTCATCTGTCATATCATACCGGCACGTTCCGCCGAGAACCCGAGATACGCCCTGTAAAAAAGCGACAACGCCAGAGGGGTCCTGCGGTGACTGTACAAAAGATCTATCAGCATATGGCCGGTCATTCCCGCGGCCACCGGTATCATCAGATGGAAATGCGCCCCAAACACCCACAGGGCGATAAGCAGTTCATACGAGTGGAACACCAGGTAACACTTGCCCGATCCCAGGTACGCGTGGGAAAAGAACTTGCCCGGGCTGAACGTACCGCCGTAATACACGAAATAATCCAACAGATGGTCCAGGTCTATCAGCACACCGCCGGCAAAGCACAGAACTATCCACGACACGCGACCAGTGACCTTGTAAAGGTAAAAGGACACAAGTGCCGTGACCAGGACATGCGTAAGGATATCTATGGTGACAAAAATATATTTCTTCATATGCCAAATGTGCCGCGTCATGTATTTCCGCATATTTTACCATTTAAAACATATGGGTACAACCTCGTAATAGAAATAAGAATATTATGGTTTTCTGACGCGACCTTGCATATGTACCGTACGCAATATATAATTGTGTTATCAATACTGGCAGTTCATGATCTTAACTTGTTCCCGGACTTTATTATGTATTTCAAGAGAAAGACATCCGTGTTGCTCTGCCTGGGGGTATTCCTCGTTTGCCTCTATTCCTTTGGCGAGTCCCCTCCCGGCGTTTCGGAGGAAAATCCCGTCAAGCGTCGCCTGATATTCGGGGGCGACAGCTCCCTTGCGCCCTACTCTTTCCTGCAGAACGACAAACCCTCGGGGTACAACGTCGATCTTATGCGCATGATAGGCGCTAAGACGGGGCGCCACGTACAGATAAGGCTCATGGCATGGGACAAATGCCTGGAAAGCCTGAGGACCGGGACCATAGACGGGCTGATCGGCGCGCCTATTTCCGAGAACAACCTTGAGCATATGGATTTTACGGAACCTGTATCCGAATTCGATTACGTGATATTCGTTGACGCTGACAACCGTTATGTGCATTCCATAGATTCGTTGGAGGGAACGGTGGTCGCGGTCCCGGGAGGATCACAGGCCTGCAGGATACTCGAACGCAACCGCAACATCAAGCTCATCAAAACGTCTAACGCCCTTGAGGCCGTGATAAAGCTCAAGAACAATGAGGTCACGGCCGTGGTCGCCAACAAGAACGTCACGCTGTACTATATACAACAGGAAAACCTTCGCGGGATAAAGATAGTCGGCCAACGGGTCGGGAACCTTTACGGTTACGCCATAGCCGTAAAAAAAGGCAACACTCCCCTCCTTGAGGTCATCAACAAGGGACTTGATGAACTGTACAACGAAGGGGCGGTCGGGGAAATATGGAGGAAATGGTTCGGGTTGACGCTTACCGCGCCGTTCCCGCTTAAAATAGTATCCATGGTGATCGGTGGAGTGACCGGCGTGATACTTATCGTCCTGGCCGCGGCATGGATGATATCCATGGACGCCACCATAAAGGCCAAGACCCGCCAGATCCAGATGATGAGCGAAAAAATGGTGGAAAAAGACAAGTTGGCGGTACTTGGGAAACTGGCCGGCCAGATAGCACATGAGCTTAGAACGCCCCTGAGCATTATCCACAATTCCATATACCTTCTCCGGAAGCAGGACAAGAACGACGAAGAGCTTTTCGAGAAACGGTTCCGGGTCCTTGAGGAAAAGATCAAACTATGCAGCAACATCCTGGAAAGCATATTGAGCTACTCACGGGTCAAAGCCGATATCGCCAGCGTCATATCCATGGACGACTGCATGAAAGAGGTCCTGAGCGATATAGAACAACCCGAGGGCATTGATCTTTCGGTATCCAGGGAAGGCTCCACCGGCCAACTGGACGTGTTCATGGATTTTCACCAGCTCTACAGCGTACTCAAGAATCTTCTGCTTAACTCGATACAAGCTATGGGCCAGACCGGGAAACTCGAGATCAGGATGTTCCCTTCCGATGACGGTACAATGGTCAACGTCTCCATCAAGGATACCGGTGGCGGCATCGCCGAAAGCGCCCGGAATAAGATATTCAACCTTTTTTATAGTTCGAAGATAACGGGTACAGGACTTGGTCTGCCTATATCCAAATCAATAGTGGAAGCGCACGGTGGGAAACTCCTCCTTTCCGAGACCAATGATCTCGGCTCGACCTTTCTCGTACAGCTGCCGTCCGCGGAAATAAAACCGAAAAAGGAACCCTCATGAAAGAACAGGCACAGGTAAAGATACTTCTTGTAGATGACGACCAGGACATGTGTTCTTCCCTTTCCGACGTCCTTTCGTTCGAGACCGGATATAAGGTCCTTTACTCGACCGTCCCTATGGAAGCGCTGGAAATACTTAAAAAGGAAGAGTTCTCCCTTGTCATAATTGACTATAAAATGCCTGAAATGAACGGTTTAGAGCTGTTAAATAAAATAAAGTCAATTCGGCCGGGACAAAAAGTGTTCATGCTTACGGCTTTTATTTCCACGGAACTGATCGAACAGGCTAAAAAAGCGGGCGCGGACGAGGTGCTGTCAAAATTCATATGGCCCGATGAGATACTTAAACTCGTCTCAAAGACCATTTCCTGAAGTCCCCCTTCCTCTTTTTATCATTGAAAAAGACCGGTAATTATGTTATTTTGTTGTGATATTTACCCGCCCTTTTCCATGGGCTTATACCTGTATATATCGGATATTCACCAAAAAAACCAAAAAAGGAGCGATCTATGTACGAATTGATAATACCCATCACAGGATTGGTCGGGCTGGCTTTCGCCCTGGTCACATTCCTGGCCCAGCTGAAAAAGCCGGAAGGCAGCGAGAAAATGCGCGAAATAGCCCATGATGTGCACCACGGGGCTATGGTGTTCCTGAAGCGCGAATACCAGATCATACTGATATTCATGGTCATCATGTTCGTGGTCATCAGCCTGTTCCTCTCCCTGCCGACCGGTATAGCTTACGTGACCGGAGCGTTCTGTTCCATGCTGGCCGGGTTCATCGGCATGCAGGCTGCTACCAGATCGAGCGCCAGGACTTGTGAGGCGGCGCGCGCGCACGGAGCCCCAGAGGCCCTGGAAACCGCGTTCAGGGGTGGATCGGTAATGGGTATAACCGTGGCCGCGCTGGGTGTGGTCGGCGTAGGCGCTTGGTACATGGTCACAAAGGACACATCCATAATAACCGGCTTTGCCCTGGGGGCCAGTTCAATAGCCCTTTTCGCGCGCGTAGGTGGCGGTATATTCACTAAAGCGGCGGACATGGGTTCCGACCTTGTCGGCAAGATAGAAGCCGGTATACCTGAGGATGACCCGAGGAACCCCGGGGTCATAGCGGACAATGTCGGGGATAATGTCGGGGACACCGCGGGTATGGGCGCGGACCTTTTCGAATCCTACGTGGGTTCCGTGATAGCCACCATGGCGATAGGCGTCTCCATGGCGTCACCGCTCAAGGCTATGTCATTCCCGCTCATATTGATAACAATAGGCCTTGTAGCATCGATGGCAGGCGTACTTTCAATGGCATTCCTCAAGAAGATGAACCCCCAGACGGCCCTCAGGAACTCGACGCTTATATCGGCCGTACTTTTCCTGATCGGGGCGTTCTTTACCACGTCGAACATGTTCGGCACAATAGATTATTTCTGGGCCATCCTGGCGGGTATATTCGCCGGGAGCCTTATCGGGATCGAAAGCGAGTACTTCACTTCAGGTAAGCCCATAAAAGAGATCGCGCAGAGCTGCCAGTCAGGACCGGCTACGGCTATAGTATCCGGCCTGGCCGTAGGGTTCGAGAGCACTATACTTCCTATACTAACGATATGCGCTGCCACTCTTATTTCTTACCACTTCGGGCAGCTTTACGGTATAGGGCTCGCTGCCGTAGGCATGCTATGTACGATCGGTATCGTAATGTCGACTGATTCTTACGGCCCTATAGCCGATAACGCCGGCGGCATAGCCGAAATGTCAGGTCTCGACAAAAGCGTGCGCAAGATAACGGACAAACTGGATTCCCTCGGGAACACGACCGCGGCCATAGGGAAAGGGTTCGCGATAGGTTCCGCCGCTCTTACAGCGCTCGCGCTGTTCGCGGCTTTCCAGAAAGTCACCGGGGTAGAAGCCATAGACCTGATAAAGCCACTTTCCGTAGTTGGTCTTTTCATAGGCGCCCTTCTTCCCTTCGCGATAGCTTCTATGACACTGAAATCTGTAGGCAACGCGGCCGACAAACTGGTGCAGGAGATACGTCGCCAGTTCCGGGAAATTAAAGGCCTTATGGAGGGCACGGCTAAACCCGACACCCAGGTATGTATAGACATAGCCACCAAGGGCGCTCTCCACGAAATGGTACTGCCCGGACTTACGGCCGTTATCACTCCTCTCTTGGTCGGCGTTCTTCTTGGCGTTGAAGCACTCGGTGGTTTCCTTGCCGGCGCGACCACGAGCGGCGTACTTCTCGGCATAATGATGTCCAACGGAGGCGGTGCCTGGGATAACGCTAAAAAGTGGATAGAAGAAGGCAACCTCGGCGGCAAAGGCACGGAAGCCCATGCCGCGGCCGTTGTCGGTGATACCGTCGGTGACCCGTTCAAGGACACGACGGGCCCGGCCATGAACATCCTTATAAAGCTCATGAGCATAGTCTCTCTTGTGTTCGGCAGCCTTTTCGCGCCGCTCCACAAGTGGTTTATGGGGTTATTCTGATATTTGTGCTATAATATAAGGAGTATGGCGGACGAAAGACGGTGTCCGCTATACTCCTTTTTTATTGAAAGAGGTTGGCCATGGACCTGGACAAAGCGATAAGAAAGATACCTGACTTCCCTAAACCGGGCGTACTCTTCTATGACGTGACCAGCATATTCACCGAACCCGAAGCCTTCAAGTTCGTAATGAACAAAATGGACGAACTTTACGCGAATGATAAAATAGACGGCATTATAGCCATTGAGAGCCGCGGGTTCATCGTAGGCGCCCCTTTCGCCCTCAAGCATTCTCTGCCCCTCATACTCGCGAGAAAAAAGGGTAAATTACCGGGTAGAACGATAGCGCAGAGCTACTCCCTTGAATATGGCGAGGCTACGCTTGAGGCCCATGAGACGGACCTTGTCCCCGGCAAGAGATGGCTCATAGTGGATGACCTCATCGCCACCGGCGGCACGCTCGAAGCCGTGGCGAAAATAGTCGAAAGAAGCGGTTCCCAGGTGGCTGGCATATTTTCCATCATAGGCCTGCCCTTCCTGAACTACACCAGTAAGATACAAAAATACAGCCCCAAGACATTGATAAATTACAACAAGGAATAATGGCTTTCATACAAAGAAAAAGGTCGCTCCGTGTTATCGGAGCGGCCTTTTTCTTTAAAATGACCCGTTTTAATTCAACGCTTTTTAACGGGATATTTCCCACATGAGAACTTCTCCCCTTCCGGGCACAATTTGTTCTCTTCACATTTAGCACCCAAGCCATCGAATACTTCCGGTAGCTCCCGTCTGCATATATCCAGCATACCGGCGGCAAGCGCCCTTATCTCCCATTGCGCGCGGGCACAACACCTGTGTGAGAAAAAATGCTTGAGTTCCCGGCAGTTCATCGTTACCACTATTTTTGTCTCAGCGGCCTGCGGTAACACGAACCGGGCGTCCTGGTTGGCCTTTTCGCCTTCCGACCCTTTTTCCTTGAGCATAGCCAGGATATCGTCGTATCCGTCCTGTATATACTCCATCATGGAAACGAACCTTGAAAGGATCCTTTCGTCCTTCTTGAACACCGGAGGTATTATATAATCGAAATCCTTTTCCCTGACATACCTCTGGCTTTGCTGCGAATATGAAGCCACCCTGTGCCTCACAAGCTGGTGTGTAAGCGCCCTGGAAACCCCTTCTATGGCGAAAGTGAACTTGACGTGTTCCATGGGACTTTCGTGCCCGCTGGCTATCACGTTCTTAACAAATTCACGTATCTTAACAGGGTCTTCCTCCCTCGCTGCCTTATCAAAGATATCACCCGCGAAAGAATGCGAATAGCACTGCCTGCACGCGGCGTATATAAGGCCAAGAGCGTCCTGGGTCCTTTCAAGCAATTGAACTTTCAGTCTGGTCTCTGCCATATCTGCCTTTCTTTGTTCTTATTCCCCTGTCCTGGTGTGTTTATTATTATACATGTTGCCCGGGTTAAATCAACGTTTTAACCCGGATTTTGCCGACTGGGGATATAGCTCAAAAACTCGATTGCTTTTGAAGGGGTGAATACGTATACTAATAAACATGAAACGTTTTTTGCCCTTTATCCTCTCCGTAGCCGCGATCGTATGCTGCGTAACGGCCGGTGACACGCAAAACGCGGGAACGGACACACGCTTGGGCGTATGGGTCACGATATTCTCTCCGCAAAAGGTCCATTATTCCAGGGAAGGCGCGGACCGCCTCATTGATGACTGCGTTAAATGCGGTATCAACGATATCTATCTTCAGGTCTACAGGGCAGATAAGGCATACTACGACTCTTCCCTGACCGACAGGTCCGAATATGAAAAGATGCTCTCCTCCTCAGGCACTGACATGATACGTTACATCATAGAAAAAGCGTCCGAAAAAAGGATAAGCGTACACGCCTGGATAAACCTCCTGAGCCTGGCCCAGAACCAGAACGCCAATATAATCAGGAAATTCGGCGAGGATGTCCTGACGAGGGATCAGCATGGAAGGCTCTCAATGCCTTTGGGCAAAAAAGACGATCTGGACAAGTATTACACCCGTGAAGACCAGCTTTTCCTGGAACCCGGGGACTACCGTGTCAGGCAATACCTGTCGGATATCGCGTGCGAGATAGTCGACAAATACCCCGGCCTTAGCGGACTGCACCTTGATTATATACGATATCCTTTTACGGTGCCGTTCATTCCCGGAAGCAGGTTCTCTTCCCATGGCATAAGTTACGGTTACGCCCGCATGGACCTTGAGAGTTTCACCAAAAGTACCGGGCTGGACGCCATGAAAATGGAAAGATCACGTGATAATTTCACTCTCTGGGACGATTGGCGACGCGAACGAGTGACCACGCTCGTGAAGTACATTTCAGGGGCCGCGAGAAAAATATCTCCCTCCCTCATAATATCCTGCACTATAGTCCCATCACTAGAAAGGACCTATTACGCCACTTTCCAGGATTGGACCGAATGGCTCGATAAAGGATACGTCGACCGGGTAGTTACCATGAACTATACCGATGATGCTAAACTGGCCCGTCTCCGTTCCAGGTCGATCGCGGGATCATACGACAGGAAGAAACTGATGATAGGGCTTGGGGCTTATATGCTCAGGGAAAAACCCGGGATACTGGAGCGTGAGATACTTGACTCTAAAGACCTGGCTACAGGTGGCATCGTGTTCTTTTCTTATGATGAGATAGCCCAGGACACTTCACTCAGGGATTTTATCGCGGCGACCTTTGGTCAAAAATGACCTTTATATGGCCATGTCGGACATGTCTTCTTCGGCTTTCTCCTCGGACCCGGCCGCCTTCCTGATACGGTTCATCACAGCCCGTCCAAGCCCTTTTTCGGGTATACCTTCGGCGATTATATAATTCACTTTTTCTGAATCGAATTCGCGTAATATACTGAACAGGCGTGACGCGCATATGCGCCCGTCATTCGCGGGCCCAAGTACCTTGACGTTCCCCTGGTAAAGGTCCTCATGTTCCTTGCTGGCCATTATACCGACACTCGCACCCCTGGAGGCCAGTGTTTCCGCTGCCTGTGTGGCCTTTTCGAACTGGTCATATCCGTATTCCACGACCAGGACCTTCGCGTTCGGGGAATAATGCCTGGGGTACTTGCCCGGGGTCCTCTCCATGACAGCCCCTTCACTCAAGACCTCTACTGGTCCCACCAGCGATGTCAGTTCTTCCACGCTCACGCCGCCAGGCCTCAAGACCTTGACCGGACCGGAGCTTACGTCTATTACCGTCGATTCCACCCCGATATAAGTCGCGCCGCCGTCGAGTATCATGTCCACGTTCCCCTCCAGGTCCTGGAGTACATGCATAGCGGTAGTAGGTGACGGTTTACTGAAAAGATTGGCAGAAGGCGCGGCAAGCGGACAGGCGCACATATCTATGAACCTTGAAGCTATCGGATGGGACGGCATCCTTATCGCCACGGTATCAAGCCCGGTAGTCACTATATCAGGTACCCTATCCGATTTTTTGAGCACCATCGTAAGGGGGCCCGGCCAGAACCTGTCGGCCAGTTTGTACACGATATCCGGCACATCCGAAGCCAGGTCCTCCAGCTCTTTCATTGTTGATATATGTACGATAAGGGGATCATCCAACGGCCGTTTCTTGGCCTGGAAGATACCCGACACTGCCTTGCTGTCAAGCGCGTCGGCGCCCAGACCGTACACCGTTTCGGTGGGAAAAGCCACCAGGCCCCGGTTGTTTATGACCTCGGCGGCCTGCCTTAAAAGCGCCATGTCTATGTTCTGCGGGTCTATCTCTATCACACGTGTTTCCATGAAATTCCTTGTAAGAACAGGTGCCCGGACCGGCCCTATATTTCCTTACCGGTAAGCACCTTGTAGGCCTGCCTGTATTTCTCCGATGTCCTGTCCACTATCTCATCCGGCAGAACCGGCCCCGGAGGGGTCTTATCCCAATCCAGCGTTTCCAGATAATCACGCAGGAACTGTTTATCGAAACTCTTCTGCTGACGTCCGGGCTCGTAATCATCCTTGGGCCAGAACCTGGATGAATCCGGTGTTAAAGCCTCGTCCATAAGCACCACCCTGCCGTCCACGATACCGAACTCAAATTTGGTATCAGCCAGCACGATGCCCTTCTTTTCCGCGTAGTCCCGGGCTTTTTCATACACCTTCACGCTCTTATCCCTGATAAGTTCGAAAATATCATCCCCGACCAGTTCCCTGGTATCTTTCTGGGAGATGTTCATATCATGCCCTGTGTCCGCCTTTGTTGATGGGGTGAATATAGGCTCCTCCAGTTTATCGGAAAGCCTGAGACCTTTCGGGAGCTTTATTCCCGAGACCATGCCGGTAGACTGGTAATCCTTCCACCCTGACCCCGATATATATCCTCTTACTATACATTCGACCATTATAGGCTCCGCTTTTCTGACAAGCATTGAACGCCCATCAAGTATATCACGGTAAGGAGCGAGCTTTTTATCGGCCGCGATGATACCGTCTATATCCACGGTGAGCATATGGTTCTCCACGATATCGCGTGTGTACTCGAACCAGAAAGAGGATATCATGTTGAGGACTTTGCCTTTATAAGGTATGCCATTAGGCATTATTACGTCAAAAGCGGAGATCCTGTCCGTGACCACGAACAGCAGTTTGTCGCCAAGATCATAGACCTTGCGTACTTTTCCCTCTTTCAGCAAAGGCATGCCTTTAAGGTCGAGATCAGTAACGGGTCGTTCTTTTACCATATTATCGTCTCCTCTTGTCCTTATTTCTCGAACACCGAAGGCTGGACATAATCGCCATGCTCTTCGCTGCACTCTTTAAGACGCGCCTCCTGGTCCTCCAGGGCCTGCATGAGCATATGCGGGGTATCGAACACTTTTGTATGGTATATATTACGTATCCTCTCTATCTTGGCGATATTCTCCGGTATGCGTAACGTGAACTGTTCATCGTATGACTGCCTGGTATACTCCTTACCAAGCACTTCCTTGAAAAGTTTCTTAAGGTCGTCATATTTCGGGATATATCCTACCGGCGTCGTAAGCGCCTCGGCTTCGCCGTTCACGCGAAGTTCCATCCACTTTATCCAGACATGTTTGTCCTTTAGCCCGTTAAGGAACTTCCTGTCCTTGCCGCGCAGGAAGTAATTAACATGGAATACGAGCGGCGGCCGGCTGCAATGCCTGACTATCTCTATGTTGTTCTGTATATAACGGCCTATGGGTATGGAGAGAAAATCAAGATTGGCCATCAAATTGAATTTACGCACGCCTTCCTGTCCCAGCGTAGCCGCGGTGGTCTCCGACTCGATGGTCGCCGCCTGCGTCAGTATGCCGTGTTCCCAGTTAAATGACTGGGCCACGGGAAGGCTGGTATCGGAATCCCTACCGCCGTATATCACGCCACCTATTTCCACACCATCAGGGTTATCCAGGTTCTCATCAGAGTTATCCAGTTCTTTTATCCTTATGGTATACCGCGCGTTCTTATGCGCGTAAGGGACTTCCTTGTCATCCGGCCCCTTCTTGCCCGAGAACCATCCTCCAACGAAATTAGTACCTTCTTCGGGGGCCTGGCGCCCGTCACCCAGCCACCTGGGATTGTTGTCGTTGTCCACCAGGATATTGGAGAATATCACTTCACCAGGAGAGGTCAGCGCCTTGAAAATGGCCGGGTCATTGTCCTGGGAAACATCCTGTATGATCCCGAATATCCCGCGTTCCACGTTAACAGCTTTTATCTTTCCGTCGATATTCCTGAGATACGCTATGTCGTCGCCTATTATCTTCTCCCCCTCAAGCATGGCGGTCGCGGTCTTGCCGCACGCCGACGGGAAAGACCCGGTGAAATATGTGAGCCTTTTCCCTCCCTTGCCGTGTACCCCCATCACGAACATATGTTCGGTAAGCCATCCTTCTTCGGACGCGCGTCTTATGGCGAGCCGCATGGCCAGTTTTTTCAGCCCTACAGTGTTCCCGGCATACTGCGTGTTAGCGGACAGCACCATTTCCTCCGCGAGGTCGATATACACGCGGCGGCCGTACACATCCTTTGATACGCCTCCTTCAAGCTCGCCCGCGGTATGCGCGAAACGGAAGAACCTCCCTGAATCCCCCAGCTTCCTGAACTCCTCATAACCGCTACGGTAAAGTATATCCTCCGAATGGCATACATAAGTGGAATCCGTTATCTGTACGGCTGGTATCGAAAAGACCGACCCGGTCGGCCCCAGGCAGAAGAACCCTATGATCATCTCTTTCCCGACCATGGAATTCTTAAAGAGGCCGTGTACTTCCTTCAGCCCTTTTTCTCTGTCTATGGATTCGATATCCGACCCAAGGACCTCATCCGGACGCAACAAGTAGCGTGTGCTGAACTTGTCCCGGCCCTGGTCATAGTATCCGTCAAAATGCACCGTATGACCATTGATCGTAAGGGCTTTCTCCTCCCCGGTCTTTATGGCCCTTTTTCTTATGTACTCGGCGTCTTCCGCGGAATCCGTACGGATAAATATAGTATCCGGATCGCAAAGCTGCACGTATTTAGCCACGAATTCTATCAGCTTAGGATTATCAAGGCCTTCTATCTTCTTAAAGTTAGCGCTGTCGCATTTTTGCTTTATTATTTCCATGTACTTCTTTTTCATATTTCCCCGTTTCCGTCTTGATTTCCCTTAACATAGCTCAACTTAAAAGGATTTTTTAGACTCAATATGTTATAATAATCTAACTTTACTGTCAACCGTTTATGGATATCAGGTCCGAACATCTTCATGATTGGGATATTACGACCCGAGAGGCCGTTGCCCTGCAGAAAGAATTGAGGGAAAAGGTCCTCCTCCGGCCGTTCAAGGCATCCTCCATACGTACCATAGCCGGCGTGGATGTTTCCGTAAAAGACGGGTTTTCCAGGGCTGCCGTTTCCGTACTTTCTTTTCCGGATATGCAACTTATTGAAAACGTTACATTTAAGACAAAAACGCTTTTCCCTTATGTGCCCGGGCTTTTATCTTTCAGGGAAGGACCCGTGATCCTAGAATGCATGAAAGTTCTCGCCACCGAGGTCGACTTGTTCGTCTTCGATGGTCAGGGCCTGGCGCACCCACGCGGACTGGGCCTTGCCTCACATCTAGGCGTTATCCTGGGTAAACCGTCCATCGGAGCCGCGAAAACGCGTTTGTACGGCACATACGACAACCCCGGGGGTAAAAAAGGGGCTTTTTCCCCCCTTAAGGATGATACGGGCCGGGAAATAGGCGCCGCGCTGACCACGCGGGACAATACCCGGCCTATGTTCATATCCCCGGGACATATGTGTGACGTAAAGTCCGCTATAAACATCATCCTGGCGTGTTGCCCGAAATACAGGATACCGGAGCCCATACGGCACGCTCACGCGACGGCTTATATCAAATAAGCCGTCGCGTACATCGCGACGTGGTTTTGGATTTGTTAAAATATGTTTTCATGATATAATCGAATTGCATATCATTTGGAGGGATATTGATGAACAAAAACTATCTGCAATCTTTCATTGTCGCGGCGCTTGTATCCGTGTGCGTTCTTTCACCGGGATGTTCCAGCACAAAATATAATTTCAAGTCCGTACTGGGCATTAATGTGGCTGACCTTGAAGAGGCCAAGCGGACCGGGATGGAGAAAACAGTTCCCCTTTCCCGCGCGGACGCCTTTAATAAGGTCCGGGACATCCTTGTCTCTAATGACCTGGTAATATACCAGGCGGACGCCAGAAATGGTTATATAGTGGCAATGGGTTTCCCCGGACAGATAAACACTACGAGGGTCGGCATCTTTTTTGACAACGTATCCGGTTCAGAGACAAAGATCACCCTGAGTTCCCTGAGCTCTATGGCGCTGGCCACGGCCGGATCCATCATCTTCCCCGCTGTCACAGGTCAGGAACAATAGGTCCATTCATCCGAAGCGAACTTGTCCCGGGCAAGTTTTTCCACTTTGTCCATTACGTTCTTTCCCGGCAATATCGGTATTTTCTTCGCGTCGAAAGCATCCATTATAAGATCAACGATATCTTCGGCTGGAAGAGGCAGGTTTGACATGAAATTGTCGTGAGCGCGGCCTTTCCGGTATCCGGGTTCACGCGGGGGATGTTTCAGGTATTTTCCGACGAGGCCGATATCCATCCCGAAAAGGACGGTACCGTGATGCAGAAAATATCTCTTTTTTCTCGCCTGCGCGTTCCCCGATACCTTCTTCCCGTTATATGAAATATCCGATATCGGCGATATCTCCGCCCCTATACCCTTACCGGAAAAGGCTTCGCATAGATCACCAAGTATGGCCTCATATGAGCTCCTGATCCCCGCGTATCTTTTATCTCTTCCATATGAGAGCACAAGCGAGTAGTTCAGGCATCCCGTTCCCTGTAGCACGCTTCCGCCACCGGACACACGGCGCACCAACGCCACGCCATCGTTCGCGCAATTCTCAACATGGCAGTCTATCGGCACAGAACAGGAGCGCCCCAGGACCACGAAAGTCCGGTCCGGCTTCCAGAACCTGAGCGTTTCGCTCATATCTCCGGACTCTGCCAGCGAAAGCAACACCTCGTCGGCCGCCATCATTTCTTCAGGAGTTGTAAAAGGGATATCGATAAGGTCCATGTTATGCCTTGGCGCAGGAACATTGCTCGAGTGGAAGACACGCTATATCCATATCTCTGGCCGCCTTTACTTCATCAAGCCTGCCCACCGGAGTAGTGACCGGCATGGCATGGAAACGCTCGGGTTCCTTTTCCGCCAGGAGCGCCAGTTCCATCATCACGCCGATGAATTGGTCCAGTGTATCCCTGGACTCGGTCTCCGTGGGCTCGACCATCATGGCCTCTTTCACGATAAGCGGGAAATATACCGTCGGTGGATGGATACCTTTATCGATAAGGGCTTTAGCGATATCTATCGCCCTAACGCCGCGGGCCGCCTGGCGGGAAGCCGATATGACGAACTCATGCAGGCAGTTATCCGCGTACGGCACATCATATTTCTCCGACAGATGCCTCATCAGGTAGTTGGCGTTAAGCACGGCGTTCTCGCTCACATTTATAAGTCCCTGGCGTCCAAGAAGAAGTATATACGCGTACGCTTTGAGCATCACACCAAAATTACCATAAAAAGGAGAGATATACCCGATGGAAAGAGGCTTATCGTAATCAAGCGAATACGTGCCGTCCTTGTCCTTTACCACACGTGATATCGGCAGGAACGGCTCAAGCTCCTTCTTCACCCCGACAGGCCCGGACCCCGGACCTCCGCCCCCATGCGGTGTGGCGAACGATTTGTGCAGGTTAAGATGCACGACATCAAAACCAAGATCGCCCGGGCGCGCCTTCCCCATTATGGCGTTAAGATTAGCTCCATCATAATACATAAGCGCGCCGGCTTTATGTGTGAGATCAGCGATCTTTTTTATGTCCCGGTTGAAAACACCCAACGTATTCGGGCAGGTAAGCATGACCGCCGCCACCTCATCGTTAAGCTCGGCGGCAAACCTGGCCATATCCATGCTTCCCCTATTATCCGAAGGTATGCTCTTAACGGTATACCCCGCTATGGCCGCGGACGCGGGATTGGTCCCATGCCCCGAATCGGGTATCAGGACATATTTTTTTCTGCTGCCCTTATGCCTGTGATAAGCGGCAATAAGCATGACCCCCGTAAGTTCACCGTGCGCCCCGGCCATGGGATGCGTGGTAAAAGCGTCCATACCCGTTATCTCTGAAAGAAGACCTTCCAGCCGGCTTATCACTTCCAGCGCGCCCTGGGTGAGCCCAGCTCCTGTTACGAGCTGTGGCGCCAAAGGATGCAGTGAGGTGAACTTCTCGTATGACGCTATTTTTTCCGTGAACTTGGGGTTATATTTCATGGTACATGACCCAAGCGGGTAGAAATGCGAGTCCACACCGAAATTCATCTTTGAAAGCCCGGTAAAATGTCTTACGACCTCGGGTTCGGAAACAGACGGCAGCTCCGCGCCTTTTTCCCTTAAATACCGGGAAGGCAATCCGCTCTCAAGGCCCGTATCATTCGCCGGGAGGGTCACGCCTTTTCTTCCCGACCTTGATTTCTCGAAGATCAGCTCCATAAGGCCTCCTCAAGCGCGTCCGCGAACATATCTATCTCACGCGCGGTCCTTTTCTCTGTTACCGCTACCAGAAGATAATCTTTCATGTCACTATAATACCTGCCCAGCGGGAATCCGGCCGCTATCTTTTTCGCTATAAGCTTTTCAATTATGGCGTTGGGGTCGACAGGGAGTTTTATTATGAATTCATTGAACGTGGGGGCGCTTCTCTTTACTTCCACGCCCTTTATCTTTTCCAGCCGTTCTTTCGCGTATTCCGCTTTGGCGAAACAAAGTTCGGCGACCTTCTTTATGCCGACAGATCCCATGAGGCACATGTAAATAAGCGCCCTTAACGCGCATAAGGCCTCATTGGAACATATGTTGGATGTGGCTTTTTCCCGCCGGATATGCTGTTCCCTGGCCTGCAAAGTCAGGACAAATCCCCTTCGGCCCTGCGCGTCGACCGTTTGTCCAACTATGCGTCCCGGCATCTTCCGGACAAGTTCTTTCCTCACGCCCATGAACCCCAGATACGGTCCGCCGAAGGAAAGCGGTATGCCCAGGCTTTGGCCTTCGCCTACCGTTATGTCCGCGCCCATTTCCCGCGGCGTCTTCAATATGCCAAGCGATAGCGGATATACGCACTCCACCATGAGTATGCCTTTTTCGTGGCACATGTCCGATATATCCGAGTGGTCGTCAATGGCCCCGAAAAAATTCGGGTTCTGCAGTATTACCGCCGCGGTACGCTCATCAATATGTTTTTTTATCTCCGCACGGTCGCTGTTGCCGTGTACCACTTTGGTCTCAACGAACTCTATCGACAGGTTCGACGTATACGAGTACATCATTTTCCTGTATATGGGGCTGACCCCACCATCCATGATGATCTTATTCCGGCCGGTAACCCTTATGGCCATCATCGCCGCCTCATAAAGCGCGGTCCCGCCGTCGTACAATGACGCGTTAGAAGCGTCCATACCCGTAAGGCGGCATATACAGCTCTGGTATTCGTATATGGCCTGCAGGGTCCCTTGGGAGCATTCCGGCTGGTACGGCGTATAGGCGGTATAGAACTCCGATCTTGAGGCCATAGCGTCGACCGCCGCGGGGATAAAATGGTCATAGAACCCGCCGCCTAAAAAGGTGATCAGGTCCGTGGCATTCTTCCCGGCGAGTTTTTTCAGGTGCTCGTCCACTTCGAATTCCGATAGCCCTTGCGGGATATCGAACGATCTTGCCCTCAGCTCAGGGGGTATGCCCCTGAACAGGTCGTCCATATCCCCGGAGGTAATACCTATGCTTTCCAGCATATCCCTCTGGTCCTGTCGTGAGTGGGGTATGTAACTCAATGCGCGCTCTCCTTAAGGTATTCGGTGTAAGCCGCGGCGTCCATGAGTCCATCCAGCTCTGAACTATTGGACATCTT
Source organism: Candidatus Omnitrophota bacterium (assembly GCA_028715965.1). Classification (NCBI taxonomy): domain Bacteria; kingdom Pseudomonadati; phylum Candidatus Omnitrophota; species Candidatus Omnitrophota bacterium. The sequence continues at coordinate 23,137 of JAQUQS010000003.1, forward strand.
TATACGACACAGCCACCCTTCTTCGTAAGGGGAACTATTTATGATCTCGGGCGAATCCGCGAGCAACCCGTTCACCTTTACGATCTTTCCACTTACGGGCGCATAAACATCACTCGCCGCTTTTACCGATTCGACGGTCGCTATGCTTTCCGGAGCTTTTACTTCCACACCGACTTCCGGGAGCTCGACAAAGGTTATGTCCCCGAGTGCGGATTGGGCGTGGTCCGTTATCCCCATTATCGCCTCATCGCCCTCAGCCCTGACCCATTCGTGCTCTTTAGAATATCTGAGATCTTCCGGCACCATCTCCATCCCCCTTATTTTCCAGCGTTATCAAGATATCTTAGGGCGATATATCGGCAGGCCCGTTATCTTCCCCGGGATCTCCGTATTCCCGCCCTTAAATACCACAGAACGCCCGTTCTCCGCGAAACGTTCATCTACATAACACATGCCTATACCCTTTTTCATGCACGGGGAGAAGGCCCCGCTCGTGACCTCACCCAATTCTTCCCGTCCCTCGCTATCCCGCAACAAGAACCCTTTCCTCGCGCTTCTTCGTCCCTCGCAAATGAATCCCCTGAGGACTCGTACCGGCCCGTTACCGGACCCCCGTTCCAATAAGGCTTCTTTACCGATGAAATCCTTATCCTTTGATACGAACCTCATAAGACCGGCCTCATACGGGGAAACCCCTTCGTCAATATCATTACCATAAAGAGAGTAGCCCATTTCCAGGCGAAGCGTATCCCTGGCGCCCAGGCCTATCGGCCTGACCTCTTCCAGGGAAAGAAGTTTTTCCCATATATACCCCGCGTCCGCAGGTGATATGAATATCTCGTACCCGGGTTCCCCCGTATATCCCGTCATGCTCACAAGAGCGTCCCGAGATAGAACATTCATGCGCGCGGATCGGAAACGTTTAAGCCCCCCTGACGCTCCGTTCGTGAATTCGCTCATTATTCTCACGGAATCCGGTCCCTGGAGGTCCAGTTTTACGGTTTCGCCGGATATATCCTCGAATTCCGTACCGGCGGACAATCTGTCAGTGATCCAGTCCCGGTCCTTACCGGTCGTACCGGCGTTAACTACCAGCATGTATTCCTTTTCCGATATCCTGAAGACAATAAGATCATCGATGATACCGGCATCCTGCCGCAGGAGGAAGCCGTACCTGCACATACCATCGGAAAGACCGCCCACTCCACACGTAATAAGGCGTTCCAAGTCTCCCGCGGCGGTATCCCCACTTAGCATGAACTCTCCCATATGCGAAACATCGAAAAGGCCGGCATGCGTCCTTACCCACATATGTTCTTCTATTATCCCTGTATACTGCAAGGGCATGCTCCACCCGGCGAACGGCACCATTCTTGCGCCGGCCTTAAGATGGTCGTCGCCAAGCGCCGTTATCTTCAATCTTATTCCCTGTTCCAACATAAGAAGACCTCATTACGGTAAGTGAACTTTACGTGCAGCCGATGAACGAGCCGGCCAATGTCCTCATTATAGAATAAATGGCACTAATGTCAAGCGCGTGGAAAACCGTCTTATTGGATCACACTAAGCGCGAGATACGCGTCTTCCGCGCGAAAAGAACTCCTGACCATAGGCCCCGATGCGACATATCCAAAGCCCATATCCCGGGCCGTGTTCCCCAGTTCCTCGAACTCCTCCGGGCTATAGAACCTTGCTACCGGGCGATGATCCCTTGAGGGAGACAGGTACTGCCCGATGAACAATATATCCACTCCCGCGTTCCTGAGATCGCGGAAAGTCCTCACTATATCCGACTCTTCCTCTCCTAATCCGACCACTATCGATGATTTTACCAGTATATCCGCGCCCGCGTCCCTTTCATCCGCCAGGCAGGACAATGCCGTTATCGAACGGACATAACTTGAGCCCGGCCTTATCTCGGGGTATAGCACTTCGGGCATCTCTATATTGTGCCCTATCACGGCCGCCCCGGAACGGGCGATGTCCGCGATAAGGTCTTTCCTGGCGCGCATATCCGGGACCAGAAGCTCTACAATAGAGTCGGGGACCGTTCCTTTCACAGAGCGCACCGTGTTAATAAAATGTCCGGCTCCCATATCATCGAGATCGTCGCGCGTCACGGAAGTAATGACAACATATCTGGCGTCAGTATCTTTTACGAATCTCGCGACTTCCCGTGGCTCATCCGGATCAACGGCTTCCGGCTTGCCTTTTTCCACGTTGCAAAAATCACAGTTACGTGTACAGACACGCCCGAGTATCAGGAACGTAACATGACCGCGCGCCCAGCACTCCCCCCTGTTTGGGCATGCGGCTTCCACGCATACACTGTTAATAGACCTTTCCCTGGCGAGTTTTGCCATCAAGCACGAGGTTGCGTCCATCGTCAGTTTTCCCCTTATCCATGGGGGCCTGTTCACGTGATCATGTTGCGTCATATATCATCCTCTTGGCAAAAAGGGGATAAGCCGCGACAACGCCGCGACATACCCCCTTTGAACGTCCTAGGTCCGGGTCATACCGGTATTATTTCTCACATTTATCGGGCTGGCATTCACAGATGGTCCTCTCAGAGAGGTATTTATACAGCTCGTAATGGTCTTTTGCCTGTTTCTCGGCCTTATCAAGAAGCGTTTTTGCCCTTTCCGGGTCCACCTTCTTCAGTATGTTATACCGGTTCTCGTTATAAACATACTCTTCAAGTTTGATGCTCGGAGCTTTGCTGTCCACCGTAAGCGGGTTCTTGCCTTCCTTGCAAAGGTCCGGGTTGTACCTGAAAAGCGGCCAATGTCCCGAAGCTACCGCCCGTTTCTGCTCGTCATACCCCTTGGTCATGTTTATCCCATGCGCTATACAATGCGAATACGCGATTATAAGGGACGGGCCGTCATATGACTCCGCTTCGATAAATGCCTTCATGACCTGCATCGGGTCGGCACCCATCGACACCTTGGCGACGTACACATACCCATAGCTTATGGCCATAAGACCGAGGTCTTTTTTCCCAATGGGTTTTCCGCTGGCCGCGAATTTGGCTACCGCCCCCATTGGGGTCGATTTAGAAGCCTGGCCACCCGTATTCGAGTAAACTTCGGTATCAAGCACAAGCACGTTAACGTTCCTGCCCGAGGCGAGCACATGGTCAAGTCCGCCGTAGCCTATGTCATACGCCCATCCATCCCCGCCTACCGCCCATACGGACCTTTTGATGAAATAATCCGCGACGCTCAGGAGCTCTTTGCAATCAGGGCGATCGCATTTTGAAAGAAGCTCTTTTATCGAGTCGATCCTTTTTCTCTGTTGTTCTATCTTTTCCTGGGTGGACTGGTCGGCGTTCCTGGCATCCTTAAGCGCCTCTACCAGTTTCGCGTCACATGCCCCGGCTGATATTATCCTGTCGGCGAGCTCTCCGGCATAAGAAGCGTGCTTGTCAGCCGTAAGGCGCATGCCATAAGCGAGTTCCGCGTTATCCTCGAACAGGGAATTATTCCACGCGGGTCCCCTGCCGTCCTGACGTGAAGTATATGGAGTGGTCGGCAGGTTCCCTCCGTATATAGAGGAACAGCCCGTAGCGTTAGCGATAACGGCCCTGTCCCCGAACAGCTGCGTGAGCAGTTTCACGTATGATGTCTCTCCACACCCCGCGCACGCGCCGGAATATTCAAAGAGAGGCTTCACGAACTGCACGCCATTCATTACGTTCCTGTTATACATACCCGGGTCGGTCTCCGGAAGGTCCAGGAAGAACTTGTTGTTGGCCCGTTCATTTTCCCTCAAAGGCAGCTGAAGCTCCATCTTTATGGCTTCCTTCGCTTTCATCGGGCAATTCTCCACACACGCGCCGCAACCCGTACAATCTTCCGGCGCCACCTGGAGCGTATATACGTACCCTTCTTTGGGTTTAGGTTTTACCTGGGCATGCTTGAACGTTGCCGGCGCCCCTTTCAATAGCTCTTCTTTGTACATCTTGGCGCGTATAACAGCGTGGGGGCACACCATGGTACATTTACCGCACTGGATACATGTTTCCGGGTTCCACACCGGCACGTGTATAGCGATATTCCTCTTTTCGTACTGTGTGGTACCGGTCGGCCATGTACCGTCATCCGGCATTTCGGACACCTTGACCGTCTCTCCTTCCCCCCTCATTATCTTGGCTGTCGTGTTCTTCACGAAATCCGGGGCCTCATCCGACACAAGCGAGCAACAACCCGTGTCTTTCGTGACCTTCGCGGGCACTTTGACCTCCTGTATACTGGTGAGGGCCTGGTCTACCGCCCTTACGTTCATATCTACGATCTTTTCGCCTTTCTTGCCGTATGTCTTCTTTATAGCGCCCTTTATGGCCTTGACCGCGGCGTCACAATCTATAACATTGGATATCTTGAAGAAAGCCGTCTGCATTATCACGTTTATGCGTCCTCCAAGACCTATTTTCTCGGCTATATCAACGGCGTCTATGATGTAGAACTTCACTTTCTTGTCTATTATCTGTTTCTGCACCTTGCCGGGAAGGTTGTCCCATATCTCTTCCTTATTGAAGGACGACGTCAGGAGGAATATCCCGCCGTCGACCAGGTTCTTGAGCATATCGTACTTCTCGAGAAAAGAGAAATTATGACACGCTATGAAGTTAGCCTTGCTTATCAGGTAAGGGCTGCGGATCGTTCTTGTCCCGAACCTGAGGTGGGATATGGTTATCGCGCCCGCCTTCTTTGAGTCATAAACAAAGTATCCCTGCGCGTTGTTGTCGGTATTCTCGGCTATGATCTTTATTGAGTTCTTGTTGGCCCCTACGGTACCGTCCGATCCCAGGCCATAGAACATAGCGCGGTAGGTCTGGTCACTTTCCGTGCTGAACGCCGCGTCGAAGTCCAGGCTCGTTCCGGTCACGTCGTCCGTTATACCTACCGTAAAATGGTTCTTAGGCTTATTGGCGGAAAGGTTGTCAAATACCCCTTTTATCATCGCCGGAGTGAATTCCGCGGACCCTAGACCATATCTTCCTCCTACTATTACCGGGTATCCCTTGAATGGAGCGGACCCGTCCGACATGGCCTCTCCCACAGCCGTACGTACATCCTCATATAACGGCTCACCAAGCGCTCCGGGTTCTTTTGTCCGATCAAGGACAGCTATTTTCTTTACCGTTTTCGGCAGGGCATCGATGAAATCTTTTACGCTGAAAGGCCTGTACAGCCTTACTTTCAGTACTCCGAGCTTTTCCCCCTTGGCGTTGAGGTGCTCCACCGTCTCATGCACGGCTTCCCCTCCGCAGCCTATTATGATCACGACCTTTTCCGCGTCCGGAGCCCCCACATATTCGAACAGGCGATATTGCCTGCCTGTCAGGCCGGCGAACTTATCCATGGCTTTTTGCACTATGGCCGGGCACGCTTCGTAATATTTATTGACCGTCTCCCTGCCCTGGAAATACACATCCGGGTTCTGTGATGTCCCCCTCAAGACCGGGCGTTCCGGGTTCAGGCCCCTCATGCGATGGGGATGCACGAGTTCCGGCGGCAACATGGCCTTCATGTCATCGAATGTAAGTTCCTCTATCTTCTGTATCTCATGTGACACACGGAACCCTTCAAAAAAGTGGAGTATCGGTATCCTGGACTCCAGGGTCGCCGCCTGCGCAATAAGCGCGAAATCCATGGCTTCCTGGACACTCCCCGACGCCAGGAACGCCCACCCTGTGGCCCTGGCGGCCATCACATCGGAATGGTCCCCGAAAATAGAAAGCGCCTGGCAAGCTAGTGACCTCGCGGACACATGGAAGACCGTAGACGTCAGTTCTCCCGCGATCTTGTACATATTAGGTATCATGAGCAGCAGCCCCTGGGAAGCTGTGAACGTGGTGGTAAGAGCCCCCGTGGTCAACGCGCCATGGACGGCCCCGGAAGCGCCGCCTTCCGACTGGAGCTCCACGACCGTAGGTACTGATCCCCATATATTCTTTTCCCCCGCCGCCGACTTTGCGTCCGCGATCTCGCCCATCCCTGAAGACGGGGTTATCGGATAAATGGCAATAACTTCGTTGGTAGCATGGGCTACATGCGCTACTGCGCTCGTCCCATCATGCGGCATCATATCACGTTTCATTCTATTGTCCTCCTGGTCTTAAGTTTTGTCCAAAACACACGTACGCGGTCATATCTATCTTTTACATTAATATATTTAAATATAGGTGAAGGGATGAAACCCGCTCTACAACACTGAATATTAAGAGAAGAACTGTTATGGCGAATCTCAAGGCGCCTATTTTATCACAAGAAACGTTTTATGTTAAGGGGTTTTTTTACTTTCCACGATATCCCCGAAAAAAAAGAACGGGGCAGGGTGTATTCCCCCTGCCCCGTTCTCGTAAGACCATGTGTTATAAGCTATTAGTACTGTGACTGCTGCTGCGATAGACCTTTCACGTTCAGTGCCATATAGAAGCTCATGAACGATATCATCATGATTATCGGCATATATGACTGCACGGCCGCGTTGACCAGGGTTATAAGGATAGCGCCTACACCTTCCGGCATCGGAATGGTCACCAGTCCTATGACAAACCCTATCAAAAGCGATATCACCATGCTTATGATCAGCATAACGATGAAAAGGCCCAGCGTGTTCCAGAAATGGTCTTTCGCCACACCTATACCTTTTTTAAGTGCCGCGACCGCGCCTATATCGTCCACCACCACGGAATAAATGGGGTAGATAAGCATTGTTATTGCCACTATGGCTACGACCGTTATTATAGCCGCCAATATGGACCTTGTTATCCCGTTATCCCCAAGAAGCAGTACCCCGGCACTAACAAGACTGAGCAACAGGACAACGCATATCGCGAGCACTATGTATATAAGGAGAAGCGCGAGTATGCTCTTATAATACTTTTTGCCATATTCGACGAATTTGCCGATGTTGGTGAGTCCTGTCTTTATCTCATCCTTTACCAGGCCCAGGGCCCCACCCTGCAGGAAGATGAAGATAAGGAAAAATATCACGCTTGTGATTATGGATATCACCGCTATTCCCGGGTCATCCGCCTTATCCGGATTAGCAAGCGGCAAGCTGATAAGGCCTATGATAGCGTTAAACACAAAAAAGACCAATACCACGTTGAGCAGCTTCTGCGATAGAACGAACCCCTTCTTTACAGCCTCGAATATTCCCATACATACCCTCCTTACACAGGACATTTTAAATAAAGACAATTTTTGCCGATCGCCGGAACCGTCACCGGATATTGCACGCAAAATCACTCTTTAGTAGAGTATACTTATATTACAAGCCGTGTCAAGAACAAAGGTTTTAACCATATGATCGCTTTTGGTTGAACTAATTTTTTATTTTTCGTCCCGGCGCTCCTCAAAAGCGCGTTGAAGCGTGGTCACATCGGCATATTCAAGCATGGCGCCCGCTGGGACCCCCCTGGCAAGACGGGTGGTCTTGACCTTCAAAGGTTTCAATATCCCCGCGATATACATAGCGGTGGTCTCGCCTTCAGTAGTAAAATCCGTAGCTATTATGACCTCCTTAACAGCTTCTTTTTTTACCCTGTCCACAAGCTCCTGTATCTTAAGGTCCTCGGGGCCTACCCCGTCTATGGGAGAGAGCTCCCCAAGAAGGACATGGTAAAGCCCTTTATAATGACCGGTCCTCTCTATGGCCCAAATACCGCCGGGGCCTTCGACCACGCATATCCTGGATGGGTCCCGCGACACATCGGAACACAAAGAACACATATCCCCCTCGCTCAGGTTATTGCATTTACTGCAGAACCTTACGTTATCCCTGACATCCTTGATATCCTTGATAAGCGTTTCGACCTCGGGCTTAGGGGCCCTCAATATGTGGAACGTAAGCCTTCTTGCCGACCTTGACCCTATCCCGGGCATCTTGACCAGGTCTTCGATAAGTCTCATCATGGATGGAGGGAACCCGGGCATGTTATACATCCTCCATAAAATCCCTCACGATGTGTCCCCCGAAAATATCCATGGCTTTCTCGATAACAGGCTTTATCTCCTCCCGTGCTTTTTCCATACGTTCTTTTTTGGAATCTTTCCTGTCCGCTTCCGCGCCCAGGAATTCCAGGATGGTGAACTCCAGGGCCGGGGCCGTACCGGTCACCTTGTTCACGGCTTCCTGGACCAGCATTTTATTGCTCTCGGATTCCAGTACTTCCTTGTTGAAAGAATGTTCTTTGTCAAAACCTATCACGACCTTCCTGTCGGAGAACTCGATCGGTTTGCCGGGATTAAGGAACGTGTACAGGGATATTTTCTTCCCCTTAACATAATTCAATACCGTTTTCCAATGCCCCTTCGACCCGGCATCCGTAAGCTCTTCCACGACAGGCTCACCGTCGGGGACCCTTTCTTCCACCTTTTCGGCGACATCCATGGACGCGCCACGCGGGACCGACGGGGAAGCTTCCTCCGCTTTATCCGGTACCACGCTATTATCCCGCGTTATATGGGTGCTCCCGGCCGATGACATCACCCCCATACCGCTCTTGAGTTCCTCTATCTTCTCCACGATCGACGGAAGGGACATGACCGATGATCTGTTCGCTAACTTGATCAGAGCCACTTCAAGAGGTCCTCGCACGAAATCCGCGCTCTTCATAAGGGAAATGGCATGCGACAGGACCTGTATCATGTACAGGATCTCCTCAAGAGAGAGTTTACCCGCCTCGTCCCGTATCCTGGCAAGTTCGTCCTCGGCAAAGGCCATGTCGGAAGTAGGGGCCTTGACCACCTTGATGATCATCATGTCCCTGAAATGCGCAAGAAGTGTATTCGCTATATACACGGGATCCTTTCCCCCGCTTATCATATCGTCGGCAAGTTCCGCCGACTTTTTAGCGTCCCCTTCTATTAGGGCGTCAGCCATGCCGTACAGGCTATCGCGGTGCATCATCCCCATAAGCTCGGCGACATCTTCCGTCCTTATCGTGCCGCCGGAGAACGATACCATCTGGTCCAGCACGACAAGCGCGTCCCGGAGGCTCCCGTCCGCTACGCGCGCGATAAGTAAGGCCGCTTTTTCATCGAGCGTTATTTTTTCGGCACGCGCTATATCCCGGACCCTCCCGGCTATGACGGGGGAAGATATGCGCTTAAAATCGAACCTCTGGCATCGAGATATTATCGTGGGCAACACCTTGTGCGGCTCGGTGGTCGCGAAGATGAACTTGACGTGGGCAGGCGGCTCTTCAAGCGTTTTCAGGAGCGCGTTGAACGCCCCGGTCGAAAGCATATGGACCTCGTCTATTATGTAGATCTTATATTTGCCGCGTGAGGGGGAGAACTTGACGTTCTCTCTCAGGGCACGTATCTCGTCAACACCGTTGTTCGACGCGCCGTCTATCTCCAGCACGTCCATATCGTTCCCCTGGCTTATCTGATGGCATGACGCGCATTTGTTACAGGGCTTTTCGCCTTTATCCGCAAGGCAGTTCAGCGTCTTGGAAAGCAGACGCGCTACCGAGGTCTTGCCCACGCCGCGCGGGCCACAGAAAATGTAAGCGTTGGCGGAACGGCCTTTTTCCACAGCGTTCTTCAACGTCCGCGTAACCGTTTCCTGCCCCGCCACGTCCTCGAAACTCTGGGGCCTGTATTTTTGAGCTAGTACCTGATATGACATTGGGTCCTTTCAGAAAAACATGGATCATGCGGGGTTTCCCGGGATCCTGGTTATTTTATAACATATCGGTGTCAAAGTTCAAGGAATAGTCTGGACGCGTAAAGATATAACTATTTGTCTTCGTCAGATCGGTCGATCATATACCCGTACAAAACCTCAGCCTCCATAACCCCTCCGGATATTTTTCCTCCCGAGCCCCTGGCCCCCTGGACGGGACCCGGACCCGGACCCATCGGGGCCGGCGACGGAGCTATACCACCTGAAGCGGTTATGCCTACCAGATAAGAAGCTTTCTTCCATTTTTCGAAACCTATCGACACCGCTCTCGCCACGCCCTTGAGGACCTTCAGGGTCCCATCATCGGTCCTGGGCGTACGGTAGAGCATATAAGTATATAACGCGTCTTCCGTCATTTTTCTGTCACCTGACGAGCTCCCGCTGTTCACCGATACCGGCACATTATCGCACGGGGTAAGAGTGAACACGCATGAAGCGCCCTGCGGAAAGGGTATATCCATATGCGAGTACCCTCTCTGCCATGACGCTACGCCCTCTTCTATGGCTTTTGCCGCCAAACGCAGGTCATCCGAATACGATGCCCGGGACACACCTTCTTCCGGAACGTACTGAACCTCCATTATGTCCAGGCGTGGACCTCGCAATTTTCCGGAGCACAAAAATCCCTTCGCCCCCTCAACCTCGACATCGTCTACCACCAGCGATCCCTGCCAATCCTTCCACGCCATCTCTATCCTGCTGGAGATCTCCCTGGCGAACGCTTTTTTACCGTCGATATCCTGGAAAGCGCCTTCTCCATGGCACACACTCCCCCACAGCACGCCGCATACCATTGCCGTGAGCAATACCAGCGCGGGGACAAAGGGTCTAAGCGCCTTCATTGATCGCGTTCCCTTCCGTGAACAGGCCGCGCATTTTGTTCCTTACACGAACGGCCTTTTCCCGCATGTCGTTCTTCAGTATAGCGGGATACTCAAAAGCGGATATGTGTTCCCTGAATTCGGGATACCTTAACGACAAGGGATAATTCGCGTGCCACGGCTTTACAGCCGCAAGGTAATGTATGATGACCGGGTCCGTTCTCCCCTCGTCATATAAAGGGGAGAAATTATAACATTTCGGGAACTCGACGAGGTGTCCACTGAACAGGATATTCAAAAGCTGCTGGTCTTTGCTCTTCGAAAAAACGTCCGGCCCGAACCTGTCAACAAGTCCTGCCGCCATTTCCTTGAGCTCTTTCCATTCGCGCGGGTACAATGTGAAAAGACCTGCGTTGAACCCCGGTTTTTCCCAACCTATATCTATCCCATGCGAGAGCCTCTCCCTATCCCGCGGACGGAACATATCCCTTACACGGTTGACCTCGGGGACCACACCCACACGCCCGGGCGGAATATCGAACAACTGTTCTATCGGCCCCAGGACCACCATATCCGAATCCAGATAAAGGACTTTTTCGAACTCCATCTCCACCACCTCGAACTTAAGCATGGTGGCCCGCCCTATATAGCTGAACTTCCCTCTTCCTGCTATCTCCATAAAAGGCGCGCGTTCGACCACATCCGCGTACCTGGATATACATTTTTTCTGGCGTCGGGTCAACCCGAAGCCGAACACTACCACAGGTATCCCGGGATTGGTACGGGAAAGGCTCCTTACCAGCGAAATAGCGGCCGGGAAATATTTCCCGTCGCATCCGGTAGCTACACATCTTTCTCGGATCATGATACGACTCTCCTCCCGTCTACCACGGACACGCACACGGGATACGACATATTGGTATTAGTGTGGCTCATTTGCGGATCATTACCGCGGCGGCACCCAGAAGCCCGACGTCCTTTTTGAGCCATGCTTTCACTATAGGGGTTTTGGCGCACAACCTGTTTATGGTATGGCCGGGTATGGTCTTTTTTATTCCATCAAAAAGCATTTTACCGATATGGGAGACCCCGCCGCCTATCACGATTATCTCGGGATCCAACAGGCTTATCATACTGCCAAGCCATATGCCGAGAAAACGGGCCTGTTCCTCCACGGCCGCCATGGCGAACTTATCCCCCTTTTTCGCGGCCCTCGCGACGTCTTTCATCGTAAGTTCCGCGGATCTTTCACCGGTCAGCTTCAATAGCATGGAGGCGTATGTCCCGTTCTTCTTCAGTCTCGACACCAGGCGCCGGACCGTGTTCGGGCCTGACGCCAGGGCTTCTATGGACCCGGGGACCGACATCCCGTAGGACCCGCCTTTGTACTTGTAGTCTATCACCGCGTGGCCACCCTCGCCGGCGGTCCCGTTCTTGCCGGTATAGAGTTTGCCATCTATGATTATCGCCGTTCCTATGCCGGTAGACACCGTGACATAGAATATATGCTTGTATCCACGCGCCGCCCCCCATAGCATTTCCGCCACACCGGCGGCGTTCGCGTCATTTTCCAGAAGAACAGGTTTCCTGAATCTTTTCCGTACCAGCTCGACAAGGGGCACGTTATTCCAGCCCTTGAGGTTCGGGGGGTTATATACAATACCTTTTTTCTGGTTGAGTGGGCCTGGAGCGCAGAGACCTATGCCCTTTATGTCTGCCGCCGGGACTTCTCCCGACCCCACAAGTTCGTCTATTGAAAGATATACTTGCTCAAGAGAACGCTCTACACCCTTAGAGGCCATGGTCGGCAGTTCTATCTTCTTCCTGATCTTTCCGGATACATCGACTATACCCGACGCTATCTTAGTACCGCCTATATCGACACCTATAACGTATTTTTTCATACTCCCCCATCGATCGTTAATAATATCACTGCAGGATATTATCACATAAAATCCATGCCTGGACAAGCACAAGGTTCCATATGCGAAGAGAGGGACCGGGAACTTACCGTTCCCGGTGGTCATGTGGCGGATATTTGCCGAGCACGCTTACCGCGTACTCGCAAAAAGAGTCATCCACGATATCCGCGGGATCCGGTCTTTGGGTTATATATCCTCTTTCATGATACCAATCTATATCCTCGCCGATACTTGTCTTATCGAGGAACCCATCAGGGTTGACCCCACCGAACTGTATCTTCTGGAACGCCTCGTAGCTACCAAGGGCCGTGTATTTATCTATGATATCGAATACCCCGTGGTCATCCTTGATCGCTCCATCGAGAAAATCATTGAAGTATCTTACTCCCCTTAGGTATGCCACCATGAAGCGGCTGGCCACATCCGGACGTTCTTCCATCAGGTCCCTTGAGTACAAAAGCACCCCACCCTGGAAATTCGGGCGGAGTTCCGCGGCACGGATGACCTCGACCGCGTACCCTTCTTCCACGGCCTTCGAGGCATAGGGCTCAAGCTGCATCGCGCCAAAAATGCTGCCGCCCGCGAGCGCCGCGTTCATATTGGGATAGGACAGGTTCACAAGCTCAACATCCTCAAGCCCCAACCCGTACTGCTGGAGGAACCTCTCGGTTATTATTTCCTGTATCACGCCTCTTGTGGGAAGAGCGAACACTTTCCCCTCAAGGACATCCCGGTCCATCTTGTCCGGATACAACTGTTTGCTGATAAGCATCGCGAGGTGTGACCTGCCGGGGAAATGCCGTCCAAGGCACGCTACCATCTTTATCCCTGTATCTTCAGTGAACGCGTTCAAAAGCCCCGAAGAATAGCCGCAGGCCGCCACATCTATCTTGTTGGTAGCCAGGAGAGGAAGTATCTGGACCGTGGATTGTTTGAATATCTCGATAGTGACATCCAGGCCCTCTTCCTCGAAAAAACCCTTTTCTTTGGCCAGGAAAAGACCGGCTGCCGCCAGCGAAGGTGACGACCCTACGACCACTTTATCCGGTCCATCCGCGCTCGCCGATCCGGCGGGCAGTACCAGCGATACGAACACAGTAAGTATACACGCTATCATACGCAACAGCATTAAGCCCTCCCTTTCCCCGTCAGAAACTGTGATCTAAACATATCCTGAAATCCTTCTTTTCCAGGTCTTTCCTGGTGTCGACGTTCGTGCCTCTGCATCCATATACGAACGTCAGCTTGAGCGCGGTGTTCTTTGTGAGCGGAAGGCATATATCGGTCTCCAGCTGCTGGTCACGGGTACCTTTGTCGGTCGCTCCGTTCACCGCGTTCTTCGAGTGCTCTGTGTAATAATACGCCGTTATGACCTTCGCCTTACATACATTGAACCATGTACGTAATATGAATGTCCTGCTACCCGCGCTCATCTGGCGGGTATAATCGCCGCCCTTCTCGGAATCCGCCGAGAAAAGTGTATCAAACGGATGCAGGATATCGTTCACCTCTCCAGCCTTATTCGGGCTGATCCATAAAAAACCCGGTTCTATGCTGAACTTACCCTTTTTCAGTTCACCCGTCACCTCGATCGCGTAGGAAGACACCTTCCCCAGCCCGTCCTTTTTCATCCTGCCCATATCCCGCTCGGTAAGCACATGTGCCCCGGGAATAAAATGTATATCCTGGTAAAGCGGGACATCATATGACGCTCTCACTCCAAGCACGTTCATGAGATCGTACATTATCCAGTCATAAAAAGTGAGCGAAGCGTGTTCGATCCCGGAATACCTGGCGTTCATGAACGTCGCCCCCGCCGTCTCATACCTGACCCCCATCTGCCTGCCTATATTTATGAATTTCGTAGGATACGGCACGGCATTCAGCGAGGACCAGCTGGAGAAACCCGTCATATGCCCGACATCTAGAGCGAGCCCGTCAATATACCCCGTAGAAAGAACAACGGCCTCCATGGATTGCTCTTTCTGCCTGAGAGCGAATTTCTTGAAGAAGTCATAATGCCTTATCTGCCTCCCCACCCTTATGCTGCTCGAGTCGATCCCGACGTTCGAAAGATCATAATCAAGATACAGTTCGTTGATCATACGGTATTGACCGTTCTGGGTGAACTCCGGATCCGACTTGGACCCGGGATGTTCCCCATCGTATACCTGCCTTACGTCCACATACTGTAGCTTGCCGTACAAACCCGCGTATTCCGGCGTCTTGTAATCCAGAAAAAAACCTATCGTACTCGCGCTTTTCTTCTGCTTTTTGATCGATCCATCGGCATTATACGTATCCACGTCCTGCCATATCGTGAAGGAACGTACTTTCCCGCTCAACGTGCCCAGTATACCCAGCTCATTGAACGGCCCGGCCACCTCGTCCGACATCCTGTCCATATATTCCCCGAACGGGAGCATCACCCCACACGCTTCCGGCCCGGCCGAAGCGGCGTCCGCGAACACGACAAGCGCGAGCGCCAGCGCCAGACCATATAAACATCTTCTGCCCATTTTCCCCCTCAACGTCATATTTTATACATAATCAGGTGTGTAGTTACATACACATATATATTAAGATAATACATATTCTCTAGCTAAAGTCAAGTCTGACAACTTTATTGTAAAGGTGTACCGGTTTATGCTAACATAATGGTAGTTAACTGGCACATAAAAGGATGGTCATGCTGACAAGACAACAGATATTACTACCGGACTGGTTAGTGGAACACTATAAAACGGTCGCGGCCAAATATAACATGAGCTTCTCCGAGATGGTACGGCTTGCCATGTGTATGCACCTCGGCAATATCTTCCCGGAACTCCATCCCGGCTACAACTGCGACATAGACTCTAAAAAACTCGCTTCCGCCTTCAAGGAACTGGCCGCGAGCGAGGAAGGACGGGAACAATTCGATGCCATGGTATCCCACATATACCTTGAAGCCAAAAAAGCCGTGAACTTCCGTAAAGAAACCTTAAAGACCGGGTCGGGGAAAAAAGGTCCCGGCTCACGTAAAAAGAAGATCTAGACACATCTGGATATAAGTACACCCAGGAAAACAGCGGCTACACCAGCCACGTTGCTCAAGGCGAAATTCACGGCAGCGTATCCCATCTGCCCCGACCTGAAAAGATTATATGTCTCCAGGCTGTATGTGGAAAAAGTAGTGAAAGCGCTTATGAACCCCACGAAAACAAAAGAACGCGCTTCGGCCGACATATTATATCTCCCGGCCAACGCCCCCAGGAACCCTATAAGGAAACATCCGGTGATATTGACGAAAATAGTTCCCAGCGGCAATTTATCCCCGATATGATGTATTATGAACCCCGACATGAAATGCCTGGCGATAGCCCCTATGGCCCCTCCAAGCGCTATGTAAATAATGGTCATACCCTATCCCCTTTTCCACCAGTGCCGCGTTCGTTGAGGTCCTAAAGTTTGTCCAGAAGTTCCTTGCATTTCGCTATAGCGTACAGGCAGTTCTGTAAAGCCATGGCGCAGCCCTGCAGGTCCTCCTGGGTAACATATTCCTCACCCAGGGCCTTGAATACGTTCAGGGCCTCCTCGAACCCTTTCCCTGCCTGTATGTAAAGGTCCATCGCCGTGGTGATCCTTTCCCTGTTAGGATTGAATGAAAGTATCTTCTGCGCCTGTTCCATAAGCGAAGCGGAAACTTTTATCTTGGAGAAAGCGTCCGCTTTGGCTTCTTCCGGGGAGTTGTACGCTACGGCGATATTCGAGAACAGGAACATGATAGCGGTAATACAAGCACATATTTTCCTCATCGTATCTCCTTATTTTACGTATAACATCATCGCGCCCATAAGTATCATTAAAGCCGCCCATAACCTGAACAGGGCTATGGGTCTCGATCCAAGCCATTTAAAGAACATATCCGACGTCCTTGATGTTACCAGCGCTATGGCTTTTATCATAAGCACAAGGCCGGCCACCATGATCATTTTCGCGTATATCCCGTGGGCCTTGAAAGCACTGGCGACCATCATCAGTCCGAACGCTATCATGCCCCCCGTGACCGTCCTCCTTATCCCGCGGCTCACCTTGCGTTCAAGCCTGCTCTTCAATGACCGTGGTTTCAACAGCCATACGCTTCCCGTTATTATCCACAATGATCCCACTATCCTTGCCAGCATACGTTTTCCTCTTCACCTGCTCTTTATGCCGTTTTTCAGCGAAAAGACTATCGGCACTTCCATCGTCACTTTTTCCAGTTCAAGCTCCGCGGGTACGGGTGGCAAGGGAGAGGCTTTTTTCACTGTGGCGAGGGCTTCCCCGTCAAGGGTCCTGTACCCTGAAGAGCCGGTGATCCCCGCGTACGTTATCCTTCCGTCGGCAAGCACGGTGAACATCACCCGCACCACCCCTTCCATCTTTCTCTTGCGCGCCTTGTCCGGGTATCTGCGGTACTTCTCTATCCTCTGCCGTACACGGTCCTGGTATCTAAGCATCGTGCTATTGTCGTATTCTTCCTTCTTGAGCTGTTCCGCGCTGTTCTCCTCTTCCTTTTCGGTAGGGGCAACACTCCGTTCCTTTTTGGCTTCTTCCTCGCGAAAAGTGTCTTTTACCACACCTACGCTCACGTTTTCAGCGTCATCGCCGGATCTTTCCCCGGGATAGACGGAAGCCGGTTCCGGTCTGCTGATCTTCAAGCTCAGGGACGTGACATCCACTTCCGGAAGACGCACCGGTTCTTCCACCAGAAGTTCCAGCAGGACCTCATCATCATATTTGGGCGGTGCGCTGCTGTAGAAAGAAAAGCCCGGCGTCCCTATCACGGCGACATGCAGGCACACAGAGACCATCATGAAATACGCGAACTGATTCCTCTCCGGCACCTCACGCGTCATATGGGCCCTCATTTGCCCTTCTTTCCCGGATCGGTAGATATAACAAGCGCGCCGGCGCCGGCTTTCCTGGCTATGTCCATCACGCGTACGGCCAGACCAAGGTCGACCTTCTCGTCGGCCTTGAGGGCAACGTTCAGCCCGGGTTCATTGGCAAGCTTGAGAGACAACTCCTCGGCGAGTCCGGCCATTTCTACTTCTGTCCCGTTGAGGTATATCACGCTATCGGAGGATATGTATATGGTCATACTATCCTGTTTTTCCGGCCTGGCGCTTTCCGCGGCCGGCAGTTTCACCTTGATCCCGGGCTGCATTATGAAGTTTGCCGTGAGCATGAAGAATATTATGAGAAGGAACACAATATCAATGAGCGGAGCTATATCCAGGTGTGTCGATATTTTTTTCCTTTCCTCGAATTCCATATTACCGGCTTCGCCTCCCGCCTACTTACCCGCCTCATCGGCGTCGGTCCATTCAAAGACCTGTTGTATGGCTTCTTTCATCTCGGACGTGAATCTTTCTATCTCGCCCTCGAAATAATGATACGCCAGCATGGCCGGAATGGCTATGGCCAGACCTGTCGCGGTAGTTATAAGGGCTTCCCATATACCGCCGGCCAGCACGGAAGCGTCCACCTGCCCCCCGAGACCCTGTATCTCCCTGAACGCGCGTATCATGCCGGTGACCGTTCCCAGCAGGCCAAGAAGCGGGGAAACATGCGCTATGATGCCCAGGAGCCGCACTCGTCTTCCTATCCCGCGTATCTCCCTGGAACCGGCCAGCGACACTATTTTTTCCTTTTCGGCGACCTGCCTGCCCCGCACATGCAAAGTTACCGCTATTACGTTAGCCACCGGACCGCGCGTCTTTCTGCACATTCTTTCCGCTTTTTCGAAACTTTCCTCCGCGATCATCTTCTTTACACGCGTCAGCAGGTTACTCGTATTGACCTTAGCTCCCTGGAAAACAAAGAACCTTTCCATCGCTATCGCGACGGTCACAAGAGAACAAAAAAGAAGTGGCCACATCAAAGGGCCGCCTTTTAAAAAGAATTCAAGCATATGTGCTTACCCCCCGGATCACGCTTCTATCCCCAGATACCTGTTAACGTTCGAACTAAACTCCTTAAGAGCGAATTTCCCGCCCATCACCTCACACTGCCCCAGCATCATACACCTATCCGTAAGTGATTGCAGTTTGCGCCGGCCTTCCGGCCCCTTTCCCGAAAGCTTCCCGGACGCGTAAACTATTATGGGGGCTTCCCGGTTCTTGAAGCTGCGCCTGATCACCGTGAGCATCCTATCGGTCATGTTCGGTCTCGTATCGTATTCAACGATCACGATCTTATACCTGTAAGTTATGACATTGTAGTAAAATCCGCTTACCCGCGTCACTATATCCGTCTTGACGTCCAGACGTGCCAGGTCCTTCTCGATAGCGCTGCGGACCCTGCTCTTCTCTCCCAGGATCAACACCTTATCCGTAAGGATATCCTTTATCTCGTCCAGCATCACGTCTACGGCATAAGGCTTCATGAAAAATGACGTTACGCCCATAAGCTCGAAAGTCTTCCTGAAATGCACCTTGTCCGACTGAGCTATTATCGGCACATTCGCCAAGGCCTTCTTGCGCCTTATCTCCCTTAACAGGGATATCCCATTATCCCTGCCCTTGAGCTTACTGTCCAGAATTATCAGATCGAACCATTTTATCCTGAGAAGGTAAAGCGCGTCCTCGGCCGTACGGGCCTCCTCGGCAAGACACCCCATGGCCTCGATCCTTGTCTTGAGCAGCGTTGAGGCCCTCAAGTCGTTATCTATTATAAGTACCCGTTCATTTGTCATGTTATCCCTCCGGCGCCATGCACACGTCCTATGACCGTATCCTGCAGACCGCGCCTTTCGATATGATATGTTCTTTACCGTTCACAAAAACGGTAAGCTCCGTTCGCTTACCACCCAGTATGGACAGTTCAACATAGCGGGGCCGTATAGTTATCCCGATACGACTATCCCTGTACCTGAGGTTCATCCGAACTCGTGACCATTTTCTGGGAAGTTTCGGGTCTATCATTATCCTGTCCCGCATAAAATGTACACCGGCAAAACCTTTGACCGTGATATACACGGATCCACCCATTACCCCGGCGTGTATACCCTCCGGGGTCGTCCCGCCCTGGGTATCGTAAATGTCGGATTCCAGTACGGACTGGTACCACTCCCAGGCCTCTTTTTTCCTTCCCAGGATATGCGAGATATAGCAGTGGACCACTTTGCTGAGCGTAGACCCATGCGATGTGCGTTTCACATAATGATCATAATTATCCTTGAGCATGGTCCTGTCGAACCGGTATCCAAGTCTCGCGAATATGTTCTTTATCTCCGCCGGTTCAAAAATATAGAATAACATAAGCACATCGGCCTGTTTCGCCAGCTTGTACTTGTCGGGCGACTTCCCTTCCGCCTTGAGTATGCGGTCCATGCGCTTGATATTGTCGTATTTAGCGCGGTAGGCCTCAAGGTCAAGTTCTTTAAGGGAGAAGTATCCGTCGAACTGCGCGATTATACCCCGCTCATCAATAACAACGTTCATCTTCCTCGTTATATCGTCCCACCTGGCCGCATCCTTGCGGGTTATCCTCAATTTCCTCATTATCTCTTCACGCTTCGCATCTGATATCATACCCATTACTTCCAGTCCGCGCATAAGCGTCCACACGATAAGCACATTGGTGTACGCGTTATCCCTGAATCCCGTCTTCCTGGCCCCGGGCATCTTCTCGTGGAACTCGTCCGGACCCATTAATCCCGAAGTATGATACCTGCCATCGTCCTTACTGAACTTGGCCAGGCTCGCGCCGAACTGGGCGATCGCAATGATGGTCTCGGCGCCGTATCCTTCCAGGAAATCCATATCCCTGGTCCTTTCCCAGTGTTTCCAGAAATTATATGCTACGGCGAAAGAAACATGCCTCTGGCAATGACTGTGATCAGGCCCCCATTTTCCTGACAGCGGGTTAAGATGCAGCGTTTGCGTTTCCTCCCCACCGGTAGACCCGCTCTGCCATGGGAGCATCGCCCCGCGATATCCCTCGCGCCTGGCGGCGCGCCGGGCTTCTTCAAGCCGCCGGTACCGATAGGTTAAAAGCGCTTTTGAGATGTCCGGCAGCCTCAGGTCATACAAATGAAGCACGTACATCTCGTCCCAGAAAACATGCCCCCTGTACGCCTCCCCGTGCAACCCCCTCGCGGGCAATCCCGCGTCTATGTCCAATCTGTAATTGTTATCGGATGCCGTTTGCATAAGATGGAACACATGGAGCCTGAGCGCCTTCTGGGAGAAAATATCCCCATCTATCTCAATGTCGAACTCTTTCCACAACCTTTGCATCTTTTCCGCGTGCTCTTCCAGGAGGGACCCGAATCTTCCGGTCTTTTTTATATCATGCATGGCCGCCTTAAGAGGATCGCTAACCCCTCTATCCCTTGAAGTATATATAGCTACTGTCTTTTCCGCTATACAGGGCTGCCCCCTTTTTACGTTCACGGAGAATTCCCGGCCTATATATTTCTTCTGTCTTAAAAGCGTCTTGCCATTAACATGCTCCTCCCTGCCCGCCAGGAAGATACGCGTACGGGACGCTTCGGCTATGACCACCCTCGACTGGCTGGTCCTTACCAAAAGATATATACCGTTGACGCCGTAAGTCCCCGCGGAAAGCGCCTCAAGATGAGTGTTCCTGAGCTGGCCATACCTTTCCACGCCACTATTCCTCACGTCCCCATCAAGCGCTGTTCTCAACGTGACCGGACCTTCATAATTCTCGGATACCAAGGTGTATCTTATGGCCCCTATATGCGGCGAGGACATGCTCACTATGCGTTCCTCGCTTATGGCGGCAATACGGCCGTTTTTGTCCTTCAGGCGCATATGCCGGGACAATACGCCTTTCTTCATATCAAGTCCCTGTTCATATGAAAGTATCTTGCATCCCACAGGAGTGAGCCAGGGGCCATCCCCGAACTTGAAGGAAAGACACAGCCAGTTCGGACAGTTCACCATGTCCTCGTTCAATACTTTCCGTCCGGCTATCTTAGTGGCTAGCTTGTTATAAACACCGGCGATATATGTGGCGGGATAGTTAATACGGGAAGCGGGCGTTTCGCTGGCCGCGCCCCTTGTCCCGAAATAACCGTTGGCAAGCGTGCACAAAGCCTCCCTCAGCCCTTCTTTCGCGGGCTTATAGTTGCCGTAGGTCAATCCCCACGCTGACCTTTTGTCCTCTTTGTCACTTTTCCTAAACATCCTCAAGCACTTTCCTGAAAAGTACCTTCACGTCTTCCGGCGTACCTACCTTGAAATCCGAGCAAGAGGGACGTGACTCTGTAGAGACCAGTATCCCGGTCCCCCTTGTCCTTATGCTCCTGAACGCGTATTCATCCGTGACATCATCGCCTATATAGATAACAGATACACCGTTCCATGGTATATCCAGGGCGTTCATGATCCATCTTATCGCTTTACCTTTATCCCAATCTATATCGGGCAACACCTCAAAGACCTTCTTCCCATCCATCACTTTCATTGTCGGATACTTAGCGGCCTCCGCGTATACCACTTCCCTTATACGCGCCAGGTGTGCCCCTTCGTCCACCAGCCGGTAATGTACGGCTACGCTGAATTTCTTTTCCTCGACTATCAGTCCCTCAATCCCGCCCAGCCTGTCCTTGAACACGCGTATCAATTCATCCACTGCCGGGACCGCTTCCCTGGCCCTTTTTTCTACCATGCTGAACCCCGGCCCGGATATATCGAGTCCGTGACTCCCCGCGTAAAATATACCTTTTACACCCAAGAGACCTTCTACATCCTCCCTGAAGCGCCCGCTCACCACGGCCACTTTATACCTTTTAGCCAGCGCTTCAACGGTTGCTTTCATATCCCCGGACACTACGGCCATATCAGGCCTGTCCACTATCGGAGTAAGCGTACCGTCATAATCCAGAAAAAAAACAGGCTCTTTCCCGGAAAAAAATGCTTTGTCGGCGGTACGGGTGTAAACGGGATTAAGTACGCCACCGATACCACAGGTATCCCTACAAGTGCGTCCGTCATATGGCGCGCCAGCCGCGTCGCTCCAACACGCGAAAAGCGGTCTGGGTTCCCGCATGAACCATTTACGTATGCAATCAACGCCTATTTCCTCCAGGTCCTTTACCGCGACATCCGCGCCGTTCGAGAGAAGATCATCGGTGTTGTTCTCGCGGGCTACGCCTATCACCATACCGAACCCGCCATTACGCCCGGCCTGTACTCCCGACACCGCGTCCTCTACCACAACGGACCGTGCCGGTTCCGCGCCCAATTCGCGGGCTGCCCTGACGAAGATATCGCCTTCCGGCTTACCTTTGAGGGAAAGCCTGGCGGAGATCACCCCGTCCACCCTGGAGCCGAACAGTCCTTGCACACCGGCCTTCTTGAGTATGAGCTCACAATTCTTGGAAGAGGATGCTACCCCGGTCTTTATCCCGGCGGCATTGAGCTCTTTGATGAGTTCAATGGTACTCTCATATACCCCTACGCCGTCCCTTTCGAGTATCTCCACGAAGATCTCGTTCTTGCGATTGCCAAGACCACATGCCGTTTCTTTATCCGGTCCGTCGGAAGGTTCACCGTATGGTATCTTTATGCCACGCGACCCCAGAAAACTTTTCACGCCCTCATATCTGGGTTTTCCATCGACATAAGGAAGATAGTCATTTTCGTGGGTGAACTCACGGAAAGGCTCGTTATCCCTTTTTTCCCGGAGGCGCAGGTATTCGTCGAAACACGCTTTCCAGGCCTTACCGTGGACCAGCGCGGTCCTGGTTATCACACCGTCCATGTCGAAGACGACCACATCGAACATGTTATTTTCCATATCAAGCCTTCCTGTTCTGGTGGGGATTTTATGGTTCGCTTTTGTCAGGCGTTAGAAATTTTTATATTATTAAAATATCATAAATCATATACTTTGTCCAACCATACAGCCGGCTGTTATACGCTGGCATCTTAAAGGATTTTTGTTTTTGTGTGTCAGATGGTATAATTAACGTATCAAAAGAAAGGAGAACTGTAGTGGCGATACACGCGGAAAAAGACCTCCTGACCGGGCTTTCCCTTAGGAAACCGTTCCTCCAATATCTTGACGAAACGCTTCTGGACTCACGTCTTAAAAAGAAATACTTTTCGATAGCTTTTTTCGACCTGGATAAGTTCAAAAGATACAACGATACATACAGCCATGACTGCGGGGACCAGCTGTTAAGATACGTGGCAAGTAACCTGCGCCTGTCTTTCCAGAAGAACATACGGGGCCTCTGCCGTTACGGCGGGGACGAGTTCGTCATACTACTTCCCGAAACAGGGGCGAAGGAAGCCGTAAAACAGATAGCTCAATTCAAACGCAACATGGCTAGCCGGCCTTTCCTCTACAAGAACAAGCTCTTCAAGGTCCGGACAAGCTGTGGCATATCGATATTCCCGAAAGACTCTACGACAAGGGACGGGCTTATAAAAAAGGCCGATTCCGCCATGTATTTCTCCAAAAAACACGGCCGGAACCTGATCGTGCTGGCGGGCAAGATACATTTCCTGCACCTGAAATACTTTTTTACAAGGCTACTGCTGTTAGCCGCCTTCATAGGCTCCATGACAATGTTGTCCCAGTTCGAACCCGCTAAAAAGATGGTCATGGAAAAGTTATCGGGTACGGATATCATATCCAAAATACCATTCTTCAAGAAGATCCAGTACCAGGACACGATCACGTTGAAGAACGGGAACGTCATGGAAGGTACCATAACAGAAGAGACCGACACCGACCTGGTGCTGAGCATGAAACTGGCTGAAGGACGCGGCTCGATATACCTCAAGAAATCGGAAATAAGCGACATCCAACGCGGCAGGAAGTGATATTACGTTATGACCTGCCCGGGGTGCCGTATCTGTCTGAAAGCACGTATTCCAGGACCACATCCGCTTGTTTCGCGGCCGCGATGTTAACACGCGGGGAGAACGGATGCTCTTCCCTGACATCGGACAACATATCGCCTATCATCACCAGGTTCGTACCGATCCTGCGCAATTTTATCTCATCGCTCCTGCCATATCCGGCTATCCCGGAAACGGAGACCACGAACTTATCCGAAGAAGCGAATTCCGACACCAGCATGCTCTTTTCCTCCGCTTTATCCAGGGCCTCCACGACCACTTCCCTGTCTGCGAATATGTCCGTTATATTATCGGCGGAAAGTCTTGTTTTTTCACATTTAATATCAAGATCGGGATCGATAAGGAGCAAATTCTCCTTGAGGGCGTCAACTTTATTTTTCCCCACCTGGTCACGAAAATAGAACTGCCTGGTCAGGTTGGACACTTCCACTACATCATGGTCCACAATAAGTATATCGTTGAAACCGGACCTCACCAGGTTCATGGCGCAATTTGAGCCCAGCCCGCCGGCCCCCGCTATCCCTATCCTGGCGGAAGAGACCCTTTCGAACCCTTCCCTGCCCAGTAGCGATATGACCTCTTCTCGAAAACTTTTCATCTCAGGCCGTAACCCAATCCTTGAGTACCGGCTGGTACCCTTTCCCTCTTAACATCTCCATCATTTCCCCTACTCCCCTCACGTCATATATCTCGAACTGCCGTGAGCTGGCTTTCCCCGGACCATATATGCGTTCCCCCACACCGGTCGTAGACCCCGCGGACATCCTTGTCACGCCCAAAGGAAGGACGTTGTCCCTGAACCCGGACCTTTCCCTCGTAGAAAGAGTTATCCCGACCCGGGGAAGAAAAAGCCTGAGCGCCGTCATTATCTGCACCATATCCCGGTCCGAGACCACCTGTGCCGCCTCAAAACCGGATACTTGCGGCCTTATCCTGGGAAGCGATACACTGATCTCCGCCTCACCGTATCTATCCTGGAGATACGCGGCGTGTAGAGCCAAAGTAAGGACCTCTTTACGCCAGTCGTTCAGGCCGAGCAGTACCCCGATGTTAACCGTTCTCACGCGTTCACGTAACGCTCTTTCCGGGGCTTCTAGCCTGAAATCATAATCCCTTTTCGGTCCGGACCTATGCAATGCCGCGTATATGTTCCTGTCATATACCTCCTGGTATATCGTAAGACCGTCCACGCCCTCGGCGATAAGATCAGCGTACTCTTCCTCCTCCAGCGCGTAAACCTCTATGGAAATAGAGGCGAAAGAGCCTTTCAGGCCACGTACACATTCCCTTATGTAGGGAACCGGGCTGTGCTCCCTGGACTCGCCGGTAAGAAGCAGTATATGCTTGAGGCCGGTAGAAGCTATAAGACCGGCCTCCTTTACTACCTCGTCCGGTTCAAGCTTTTTCCGCTCTATACCGGACCTCAGGTTGAAACCGCAATACACACAATCGTTCGAACAATAATTGGAAAGATATAACGGGGTATAAAGCTGTATGGTCCTGCCGAAATTGTGCACGGTGGACACATGGGCGCGCTGGGCCATTTCCTCCAGGTACGGCACCGCGGAAGTGGATAAAAGCGCCGCGAGATCACGTTCCGACCTTTCATCACTATCCAAAGCGCGGATCACGTCGTCAACGCCGGGCTCCTTACCTTCGAGAACGTCCTTTTTCCCTTTCAGGAAAGTATCAAACGTCATCCTGCCCCCTCAAAAAACCGGTAAGAGGCGATGAGGCTTCCGCCTGTTCCCGGAGTTCTCCCGGCCCGGATAGAAAACACGCCCTTCCCGCGGCTACGGCCATAGCGAAGGCCCCGGCCATCTTAACATGGTCTTCCGCCGCGGCAATGGCCGTATTGACGAGCACGGCCGCGCACCCTATCTCCATACATTTTGCCGCGTCGGATGGCCTGCCCAGGCCGGCATCCACTATGACCGGCACTTTTATCTCACGTACCATTATGCGTACAAGTTCCTCTGTCCTGAACCCCCTGTTCGTCCCTATGGGGGCGCCTAACGGCATTACCGCCACGGCACCGGCTTCCGCCATTCTCCGGCCCATCGCGAGGTCCGGGCTCATGTAAGGCAGTACCTTGAACCCTTCTTTCGCAAGCGCATCCACAGCCTTTAACGTTTCCAGGTTATCGGGGAGAAGATGCTTATTGTCCGGGATCACCTCGATCTTCACCCATTCCCCACATCCGGCCGCCCTGGATATACGCGCTATACGTATCGCTTCTCCGGCGTTACGCGCCCCGGAAGTGTTAGGCACCAATATACATCCCCCGGGAATATGCTCTAGTATGTTCTCTTCTTTTGAGCCTGGATCTATGCGCCGGACCGCTACCGTCACCATAGCCGCGTTCGAGGCCTCTACGGCCTCCCTCACAAAGGATTTATCCCTGAATTTACCTGTCCCTATGAGAAGACGGCTCCTCAAGGCATAACCGCCCATCTCGAATTGATCCGGATCCATCAGCCACCTCCTACAAAGGCGAATATCTCCACGTTATCTCCCTCGTTAACTTTGGTAAACCGCCATTTTTCACGCGGCACTATCTCGAGATTGTGTTCGACCAGCACCTTGTCGGGCTCCAGCCCTTTTCCCGTAATGATACCGTAAAGATCCGTACCATCGGGCATGACCTCCTGTTCACCGTTTATGTTCACTACCATATTACCGTCCTCTATAAAATTCCATCCTGTTCTTGAGCTCCCGCACCTTGGCTCGTATATCCCTGGAAGAGGTTATTTCGCTTATAACGGCTATGTTCTGTCCGCCACGTTCCAGCACCTCACTCATGTTCGCGGAGTTTATCCCCCCGATAAAGACCACCGGTTTTCGTGCCATATCCATTACGCGCGTGATATCCGCCGTACCGATCGTATAATCCTTGGTCTGCGTGGCGAAAATAGGGCCAAAAGCTATATAGTCTATGTCACTTTCAACCGCTACGCGGAATTCTTCTATTGAATGAGTGGACACGCCTATTATACAGCCGGGACCGATGACCTCCCTCACGGCGGGAAGCGTATATCTGGCCATATCCTCCTGCCCCAGATGTACACCGTCGGCGCCCAGTTCTTTCGCGAGATACGGATCATCGTTGACCACGAAGATCACACCGTTCTCCGCGCATATTTTTCCCACTTCCCTTCCCATGCGCCGGAGCTCCCCTGGCCCGAGGCCTTTCTCCCGGAGCTGCACGATATCCACCCCGGAACTCACGGCGAGCTTTACCACGTCCGGAGTGCCCCTGCCGGCGGAATACTCCTGGCTTGTCACAAGGTATAGACTGTATGGTTTTATGCGGGGCATCTTTTCCTTTTCTCTTATAAAACGAACGGCCCTGCGCTTCAGCCAGGGCCGTTGTTACGGATCATTCTATGCGTTTCCCTACGCTGGCATTATCCAGATCAGGTAAAAAGGGTAATCCGCTCACAAGCGGAACTCTCAGGGCGTAACACGCCCTCCCCGGTATGTACATGATTTCAGCGCCGATTCCGTATCGGCACGTATTTCTCGTCAAAAGTACCGGAATATATGGCACGCGGGCGGAATATCCTGTTATTCTGCATATACTCCATGACCCTTGCCGCCCATCCTGACACCCGGCTTACAGCGAATATGGGTGTGAACATATGGGGCGATATCCCGAGCGCCTGGTAAAGTATGCCCGAGTAAAAATCCACGTTGGGGAATATCTTCTTTTCTTTCCCGAGGCTGGACACCGTTATCTTTTCCAGGGACCCGGCTATTTTGAAAAGCTTTGCCGCTTCCTTATTGCTCGCGGCAAGATATTCCGCCATCGGCCTCAGCACCCTGGCTCTCGGGTCATAGGCTTTATATACTCTGTGCCCGAAGCCCATTATCTTCCGCTTCTCCAGCTGGGCCCGTTGGAACCATGGTTTCACGTTATCAACGCTCCCTATCTCCTGGAGCATACGGATGACCTGCTCGTTGGCCCCGCCATGAAGCGGCCCGTTAAGCGCGGCTATACCGGCGCCTACGGAAAAATACAGGTCTGAAAGTGTCGACGCTACCACCATGGCCGCGAACGTGCTCGCGTTCATGCCGTGATCAGCGTGAAGTATAAGCGATATGTCCATGATGCGTTCCTCCGCCGGTGTCGGCATCCTGCCTGTCATCATATAGAGGAGATGGCCGGCATGGCTAAGGTCCTCACGCGGCTCTATCGGAAGCCTCCCTTCCCTCAGGCGGTTCACCGCGCCCGCTATGCAGGCTATGCCCGATATGAGGCTGTAACACGACTTATATCCCGCGGCTGAATGGAGATGCCTGGAACTGGTCTTTCGACGTTTTTTCCTCTTGAACTCGTATATCGCGTGCTTTTCCCCGCGAGGCACCGTTTCCATCGGGATAGAGTCCTCATCGGAGCCTATCACGCTTTTAAGGTCAATTTCATGATCGTCCTGATCTATGTAGGAGAACTCGTGCCTCAGGAAATTCGTTCCCATCCTGAGCGCGGACATGGCTTTCATCTTTTCCACCGGGAACCCCATAAGCATGCGCAGGGTCTCGGTTATCTTACGTGCCTCGATCAGCTCCTTTTTAAACCCATTAAGTTGAGCGCTCGTGGGGAGCTTACCGAAAATAAGCAGATACGATACTTCCTCGAACGTGGAATACGCGCAAAGGTCGAATATGTCGTAGCCCCTGTATATCAAGGCCCCCTTAACGCCGTTAACATACCCTATCTTGCTTTCGCACGCTATGGCGCCTTCGAGCCCGGGGCCGACTATGCAATTGACCGGCCAGGCAATAGACGTCCTGGAGGCGTACCCGCCCTCTCCACTGGTCTCTTTCCTGGCTTTTTTGGCCGCGTCGAGCACCAGGGCCGTTATATCTTTCGTGTTCATGTGTAATTCGTCCATAAGAGCCTTATAGTATAATATATTATCTTCTTTGTCAAAAAATATCTTTATCCGGCAAAAACCCGCCTGGACAGCGAAAAAAGGGCCCTTTTCAAGCTATTTTTTCCCCTGTTCCGCCTATAATATGCACATCCCTTTGCGGGAAAGGTATAGTGATACCGTTATTCGCGAACGCGTCAAACACCTTTCTGTTCACGTCGAACATGACATCCCAGTAGACCCCCGGTTTGCACCATAGACGGCAATATATATTGACGCTTGAATCCGCGAATTCGGAGATACCGACTTTAGGCTCAGGCTGGGCCGCTATGCGATCGTCTCCCCTTACCACTTCCTTGATGATATTGATAGCCTTGCCCATATCGGTATCATAGCTTACGCCGATGGTAAGGTCCAGTTTCTTGAATTCCGTAAAGTTATGTATCACCTCGCCGATTATGTTCTTGTTGGGTATATAGATGGTGGTGCCGTCAATGGTCCTTAGTTCGGTCCTGGCAAGCGTCATGTCCATCACCGTACCCGCCACCGAGCTTACTTCCACTATGTCTCCCACCTTGAACGGTTTGGTGAATATGAGCGTAATACCTGCCGCGTAGTTGGAAAGCGGGCCCTGTACGGCGAAACTCGCGCCGAAACCTATGACACTGAGGCCCGCTATGAACGGGGCTATCGTTATGCCGAAACTCCCCAGGGCTATCAGGAAAGCGAACGCGATAACGAGCATCTTCACTATGCTGACGAGGAATTTGGATATGGTCACGTCCACATTGTGACTTTTCAGGAACTCACCGAAAAGCCTGCTGATTATCCTGGCGGCCAGGAACCCCAACAATATGACTATGATGCCGCCCAGCACCTGGAAACTGTATTTGACGCAGAATTCTATCAGCGTATCCATCAGTTTCTTCGCGGTATCTATCTTGTCCTGTAACGCGGTCCCGGCACTGGCTACGGCGTCCTGGGCGTTCGCCATTACGGACGGCATTAAGAGACACGCCATCGCCGCTATAATTTTTGAGATACTTGACCGGCTCCTCATGATAACCTCCCTTTTCCTTTATTCCGCGAGAATATTATTCACTCAATCCTTGATGCCCGCCTTCTTAAGTATCGCCATCATGGGGCACCAGCCAGTGAAAGCTGACTGCAAGAGGTTCAGTCCCACAAAGGCGGTGAACCACAGCCATCTGGCATCGACATAATACGCCAGCACCAGGCTTAGTAATATAAAGAACCCGGCTATCCCCCTTAACATGCTTCCCATCGTCATAAATACCTCCTCCCGGCGTCTCAAAAACTGTATCTTAGCCGTACATATACGTTCTTGTTCTTTTGATCGCTCCCAAAATCCGTCCAGGGATCCTTACCCCACGGCAGGTTAGCGCCTATGGTAAGAGTCCACGAATCCGTGGCGTTCCACGTGATCGACGGCCTGGTATAAACGTCCAGGTCCGACGGTGAAAAGAACGTGAAAAGCGAAAGCTTCACGGTCTGGTTAGCCAGTAATTTCGTTATTCGCCCGGTAATGGTATGCCTGAACTCATCCCACCTGTAATCGTTCGGTAGAAGCGCTTTTCTGTATTCGTCATAATCCAGCGTTTCCTCCAGATAATACTGTGCCGATATCCTGAGGTCACCCCCCATATCTTTCTCATACCCCACGAGGTATTTCACCATGGAGTTCTGCACGGTCCGGATCTTACCCGCGTTATCCTGCGGGGAATAATAATATGATACTTCAGCGTTACCTATCCCGCCCATGACAGGCCCCCTCACACTGGCGCCATACGCGTCAAGACGCTCGTAAAAAAGCTCCATGGCCGCCTCATCCTTATAGCTCCTGGGGCTGGGGTCGAACCCCCGGTAATAGTAAAGCGCGGCCTCGTAGCTCGAGAAATTCCTGTATATACGGCCGGCGTATATGAAATTCCTGAACTGCCTGGCCGGTTCGTCCAGCGTCCTGTGGGAATTACGTCCCGCGATACCCCCCTGAAAGCTGTCGAAGAAACTTACCCTCTGGCCGTCAGGCAGTATATTCGGCCGGAAAAAAGGTATGATCGCGACATCCACATTGAACCATTCCGGATAGAGCATTACACGAAGCGCGTCTGACGGCGCCTTGAGATACTCGTCGTCCCTGCCGATGAAAAAAGACTCGTAATCCTTCGGGAAAAGATCGTTCAGGAAAAGATAATCCCCGGTACCCCAGGTAAGCACCTGGCGCCCTATTTTCAGGTCCATGATATCCATAGGCGTCATCACCGCGTTAAGTTCACGAAGATCGGTGACCACCTTACCTCCATAATACATATCCAGGACAAGATCCGCCTTCGCGGTGAGCACCGTCTGCCAGTCGGCAAGGATATTGTCCCCTTTTACATAATATTTCGTCTTGAGCTGGAGCCTGCCTTCGGCCATATTGAACTGCCGATGGGCTGTATTATCCTCCCCGAACCTGGGCGCGAAAGCCTCCTCAAGGAACCCGTGCAGTTCCGGGATATCCACGGCGTTCGCCACGCCCACAGAGAGCGCGGATAGCAATATGGCCAGGGCCATATTCTTCATTCCGGCGTTATTCCCCAATTCCCCTCCTTTACTGCTTATCTATGTATTGTCTGGGCGGTCTTCTCAGGAACCTTTCCGAAAATATATTCTCATCTGTTCCCAGGTCATACTTCACGTCCGAGAATTCCGACACGGTATTTGACCCCGCGTTAAAGTCGGTCGCCTTCATCTTGACCACGGTGGGGAACCCTCCCACATCCTTTACCTCAAGGGCCTCGATCGTCTTGTAAAGTGTCCCGTTCTTGTCATAATACTCCGCCTTACGCGGAATGAAGTCGTTCATGTCCACCCAGGTGATAAAGTATGAGAACTCGACAGAGCCCGGGTCCTTAGGCACGCTTTTTATCTTGTACATCCCGTTCTCCTCGCCGAGAAGCGTATGCCCGTCCTCCTCCGTACCTCTTCCCGATATATCCTCGTAAGCGAAATTCGTGCCTACAAAGCTCGACCTTTTGTCGCTCGCGGCCACCCTTCTCACCAGGTCAAGCGCCGGGAGATACAGCCACCTGTCGTCATCGGTCCCCACGTTCTTCCAGACAAGGTATGTCATCCCACGCACGTCATCAGGCTGGTGAAAATAAACATAATACTTCTGTTTCCCGTCCACGCCCGTATCCTTGCGAAGTATGGTCATGCCCCTTTCCCTTGTCCGTCCCAGGGAATCCGTAACCGTCATCTTTACGTCCGCACGGCCGTCGCCCGCCTGGTAATACATCGCCTCATTAGCCTTAGCGACTATGTCGTCCACTTCCGCGGCCCTTACATGCCCTGCCGACAGGACAAGCGCCACTACCACGCATATCGACATGATGTTCTTCATTTTACACCTCCGGATAATAGTATTATCGCGCAGGATCTTTTATACATATCCTGCCACGCGAGACAATATTACAGATGCCGGATATCACGGCAACAACCACCACCGAAACGGCCGTTACGGCACTCCACGTTATCCCCAGATATCCAGCCAACACATACGCGACCGCGCCCGCCACGAACGCGCCCGTAAGTACGCAATATGAGCATTTACATGTGAACGGTCCCGCGACCTCTTCGAATATCACTTTCGGCATAGCCGTTATTATGGCCGGCAGTATAAGCAGGGTCCCCACGCTTGATGTAACCATAATAAGGAACATGAACATTCCGACCGTCTTATATGGTACGAGCGGAGCCGCCAATAGCGGCAGGAACCCTATTGAGATGATAAGCGCGTTCCTCAATATGGCCCGTCCCGGTTCAGCGAACATTTCTTTCGCGGTATCCGGCCAGTTCCCTGCACGCGCGTATATCTCCCTCGCCCTTTGCAGGAAATGTATAGCGAAATCCACGGACAGTCCGAGCGTAAGCGCCGACAGCACCGCGACGGGCATATCGTAATTCTTACCCGTATACCCCAGCAAGCTGTAGATGAACACAATGGTCACCGTAAGCGGTATCATGGAGATAAGGCCTCTTATGGGCGACCTGAAAAGGAATATCATCATGAAAAGAACTATTATGAAGCTTCCCAGGAAATTCATGAGCATACCGCCTACCATCCGGTCCTGCCATACAACGTTAATGTAGGTAAGCCCCGCCCAGTTCACTTTTACCGGTTCCGGCGGACGGTTCTCCCGCATAAATTCCTTTACCTCATTGACCACCCGGGTCATATCCCGGTTATCGCCGGACGTCAGTTGTACCCATATGTTCACCCTGGAATAATCCGGGGTGACGAAATGCCATAGATCATCGGGCTTGTGCGAATTCTGGAAAGAGATGAGCGTCTGGGCGACAGCCTGACGCGTGGACGGGATAACATTGTTCGCCTTATCCCCGCCCAAGAGTTCATAATATATCTTTTTGGTAAGATCAGCGAGCGAAGTGGATTTTCCCACGTTCCCTTTCCGCAAAAGATATGCCTGCAATCTTTCGACGTATCTAAGCATCTCCGGGTCCTTGAAGAGCTCCTTTTCAGGCCCATCCGACGTCATGACAAGATATGCCGTATAAGTCCCCCCGAAATGCTCGTTAAGCACCTTGTCGGCTATCCGTATCTCGTGTTTAGGGGAGAACCATTTCACCGGATTGTCATTTATTACTATGCGCGTTATCCCGTACAGGGAAACGATGACTATTGCCAGCGTGCCTATAAGTACGGCTTTCCACCGGTTGACGGAGAACCTGCCGATGGCGCTAAGTAACGCGTTCATTATTCCTGACTCGGCGTGTTCTTCGCTTACGCCGAAATTCTTGAAACTTTCGGGCCGCATGAGCGATATGGCCGCCGGTATGAACGTCATTGTCAGTATCCACGCCAGCATTACTCCTATGGCCACGAAAACACCGAAGACCTGTACCGGGGGGATAGGCGC
The DNA here is from genome assembly GCA_028715965.1 of Candidatus Omnitrophota bacterium. Taxonomy (NCBI): domain Bacteria; kingdom Pseudomonadati; phylum Candidatus Omnitrophota; species Candidatus Omnitrophota bacterium. The sequence continues at coordinate 57,278 of JAQUQS010000003.1, forward strand.
GAAAGCCAGCGACAGAAAGCCGGCCGTGGTAGTGAGCGAAGTAAAGAGCATCGGCATAAAAAGATCATCCATGGTCCATAGTATCGCCTCTTTCCTGTCGCTACTTTTCTTATATTTTTCATAGAACTCGCTCAGTATGTGCACTGAGTCAAGCACCGCTATCGGCATAAGGAATATGGGTATCATCGAGCTCATGATATGTACCGTGAACCCCATACCGATAAGGAGCCCCATGGTGACTATGACGGTTATACCGGCCAGGATGATCGGGGCCAGGACCAGGTTTATCTTCCTGAAGAACAGCATCATCAGTATGAAGATTATGAGCATGGCCGCGGGCGCGGATACCGCCATCTGCACGAACATCTCGAACCCGAACGTATCATTGGCCACCGGGAGCCCGGTTATATAATACTTCTCCTCGCCCTTATATCCGTCCGTTATGGACCTTATCTCGCGGGATATGCGATAGCTCATATTCTTGGCTTTTATCGGGATGTAAAGGCACAACGCCTTTCCGTTCTCGGATATTATCGTCCCGTAAAAAAGCGGGTTCTCCATCGCCCTTTCCCGTATTTCATCGGATCTCTCCACGGTATACGGCGGTGGCCCCATCAGCCATTGGAACCTCACGGTCCCTACGCCGTCCTGCATTATGTCGTCTTTCGTCGTAGGGCTTATCAGTTCATACGCTATTACCCCGTTCATTTTTTGCACGGCGCCGGCTATGTTATAGACCTTTTCCAGCGTACCGGGGTTGAACACCCCGGCCGGGTCCTTGTCGTTCACTATCCCCAGGACTATAAAATCGTATAATCCGAACTCTTTTTTTACGTTGTTATGGAACACCCTGACAGCTTCATTATCCGGCAACATGTTCTCCGGATCGGTATCCACCTTTATCTTCGGATACTGCGCGAGGCTGGCGACTATCATGACCGCTACTATACCCATGATAAGACGCGGTCTTTTTACCGAGAACTCTATAAGTTTTTTGAACATATTCCCCCACTTTTCACGCGCGCGTTAAATCCATGCCGTCCCCTATCACACCCTGTCCTACCTGGAGTCAAGGACCTTGACCAGCGCGGCTACCCTTTTATCAATGACCCTGTAGCATGTCCTGACGCCATCCTTTTTTGCGGCGATTATACCGCGGCTTTTCAGTATGGCTAGGTGCTGTGATACCGTGGATTGTGGCAGGCCCAGTTCACCCACTATACTGTTGACGTTGCATTCATGGGCCAAGAGCCCCCTTATCATCCTCAGCCTTACAGGATGGGCCATGGCCTTCAGTATGTCACTATCCTTCTCGTTGTCTATACCCATTACGCGCTCCTTCTATCGCTTTATCGTAATATTATGATAAAGCGATAGATTTGTCAAGCTTTATTTTTGCGGGTCCACGACTATGGCCCTTTGGGGACGTACGGGACATTTGTTCTGGCATATACCGCAACCGATACAAAGGTCTTCATCCACTACCGGTCTGCCAAGAACAACACCGTTCACTATCACATTGTCGATCTTTATGGCCTTATGCGATACGGGGCAATGTTCTTCGCATACAAGACACTCCATACCGGCGGACCAGGCGATACATTTTGCCCTGTCCACACGGGCAAGCCCCAGTTTAGCGCGCTTCTTCTCTTCCAACCCCAGGCGCGGGATAGCCCCGGTTGGACATACCCTGCCGCACAGATCACAATTATACTCGCAATACCCTATCTCGTTTACAAGATGAGGCGTCCATAGCCCTCCGGGCCCCGATTCCAGGAATGCCGGTTGGAGAACTTTTGTCGGACATATTTTCATACAATTCGCGCACCTCACGCATTTATCCACAAAAGCCTTTTCATCCTGTGAACCCGGCGGACGTATGAGTTTCCGGGGGACTTTGAACGCCCATTTGAGCCCGGAGGCCAATATGGAGCCTATCATCAAAAGAATGAAGTCCGCCCGGGAAATAGCTCCTTTACCCCCCTGCCGTACTAAGGTTTTATGTCCGCCTTGCCCGCGTGCCGGCAGAAACCTGAAACGGATCCGTCCGGGAGCGCAGGTATACACACAATCCATGCAAAGTATACATTCCCCCTTAACATAGTCGAGGTCATCTTTTATCGCGCCCATACGGCAGTCCCGGGAACACATACCGCATTGGGTACATCTCTCGACCGTCCTGGCCAGCAACGCGTATCTGGCCAAAAGGGCATAGATAGCGCCAAGGGGGCATATGGCCCTGCACCATGAACGCGGCACCCAGGCCGCGAATGCCATAATAAGCGCGAACATGGCCAGTATGGGCGCGGAATTCGCGAAAACATACGTCTCTACCCCGAGGAAAGACCCCTTGAGGGCCCGGTAGAAAGAATACAGCCACTCCGGCCTGAACCCAAGGTCACGCATGGTGAAGATGAACGTCTTTTCCACAACGCCGGTAACAGCAGGGATAAGGTTGATCGATATGAACCTTCCCATCATGGCTATGGGATCGAGCACCCACGCGTACTGGTGTCCCAACACCGCCGCGGCTATGCTCACCGCGAGGAGCACGTACTTTATGTTCCTTATACGGGCGTTCACCCCGTCCGAAAGCGCTTTCTTTTTCCGCCTTAAGCTACCGGCCGCGTCTATTACGGTACCGAACGGACATACCCAGCCGCAGAAAAAACGTCCGAATATCAAGGTCAGTACAGGTATTATAAAAGCCAGCACCAGTCCCGCCACGATGGTCCTTTCGCTCAAAGCCACCGCCAGCATGATATTCGGATCGGTCTTGAAGAACATATCCGCGTTAAAGGCGCCTTTTAGAGGATAAGTTGTGGTCCACAGTATATATAGGAAAAGCAGCAGGAAGAACACCTGTGAGGATCTTCGGAATATTACGCTTTTTTTTACTTTCATGTGCTGAGTTCTACGACTTTTGCCTTTGCCAGGTCTTTCTTTTCGGGCGACCTCGCCAAAGCCTCACTTATGTATGATATCTCCATCGGGGGTTTGCCAAAAAGCTTTGACGCGTACATATCGGCCAAAAGCGGGTCCGTGGCGACTATTACACTATCCATCTTTTCCACATCATTCACGTCCCCTCCGGACGGGCCATGCGCCCGGAGCACCCTGGTCGCGTCTATGACCGTCAGGTCGGGTTTCAGGAAATCCGTGAGATCGGCCAGTTTACGCCCTATGTTGAAATGTATCATGCCCCTCGTGCCGCTGCATACCCCCATAAGGTTCTTCATGGACAGCGTAAGACCGGTAAGACCATGATGTTTAAGCACCGGGACGTTTATGAATACATCGCAATCTACCGCGTCCCGCAGCACGGGCCATCCTTCCATAGGGCTCTCATATGGGAAATGCGCTTTCACGACGTTCCAATGGTCGGGAAAATAGACATTAGCCCCCTTTTCCTTTACGGCCGCCGCTATTCCGCTATGCTCATAACAGAGCTTCTCGTTATTGCATGTCACATCCAGGACGTTCACCTTTTTCGCGCCGGAAGCGTAACACATCTCGACAAGCGCCGCCACTACGGCCGGATCGGTATTAGCCGCCTGTTCTGGGGTCCGGTCCCATGCCATGTTGGGCTTGACCAGCACGGTATCGCCTTTCCTCACGAACTTTCCCATCCCGCCGATACCCTTGACCGCCTCTACAGTGTTCCTGTACGGATCGACGCCCTTGGCTACGATAATATCCGCATTACCTGTAATCCCCCGGGAAATGCGCCCATTAGAACCCTCACTTTTGGCGAAGGCATACTTGAGAAAAGCGTTCCCGGCCACGAAGGAGGTCAGGCCTCCCAAAAGTATTTTAAGAAATGTCTTCCGGGACACCTGCCCCTTTAAAAAGCACTCCAGCCTGTAAAAGAACCTATCCACCGTACTCCTCTCATCATTAAGTCGCGGATACGGATGTCCATGGCCAGACCACGCATTCCCTAATCTCAGGGAACACGACCATATCGGCTTCCCCCTTGAGCACCATGGTAATTATCTCTTTACCCGGCAGCAGGTCCTTAGCCGCCTTGAGCGTTTTCCCCGTCACGGACACATCGTCCACAAGAAGTATTTTCTTCATCCGTTCCGGGATATCCTCGAAGGGGCCGATAAGCGTCGGGGCTTCATAGACCGGAGTGTTCGTCGCGTCCCTGAAACTTATCCTGACATACCCGACCCGGCATCCCATCTTTTTCGCGATAAGGTCCGCCATCGTCCGGCCGCCTTCCAGTATACCGATGACCATATCCGGCCTTTCCACAGCCACCTTCGATATCCGCTCCGATATAACGTTCAAAGGGATACTTTTCATGGGATCAGGCCTTTTTTCCTTTGTATGAGGACAACGCTATGCAGGACAAATAACATGAAAATACCGGGAAGGGATAACCTAAGGGACGTTATAAAAATATCCAGGTTGCCCGATATGCCCGTAAAGTTATCCTGAGGCAAGAATATATAACTCGATATGAACTTGGCCAGTATATACAATAGCGGCGTCAATAGCGGCGAAGCCTTTTGTTTTATCACGGACAGGCTTACCAGCGAAGTGAATAGGAGCATGTCCAGGGATAAGGTCACGGTCATTGGCACGTCGGGCCGTCCCGTAACAAGATGGTTCAGGACAGGCGATAACGCCCCGGCGATAATACCGTCACGCGGCCTGAGGAGTAATATCCCTAAAAGCGGCGCGTAAAATATCGGAAGGAACCTCGCCCCAACGGGTACGGACCCCGTGTAAGGCAGGATATGGAACATCACAGGCAGCATGGCGGAAACTATTATGAGCCCCGCCACCCCGCCTGCTTCAAAGACCAACACCCGTCCATGGCCTGGCGCCATATGCTTCCCCTTATTCCTTTTTCGAGCCGAACGGGAGCTTTATCACGTTAGTAAGTTCTTTAGTGGTCTCGGTGATCGTTCCCGTGGCGCCCTTGACCATTCCCTGGGCCTGTTCGGTCGTCTTGCTTAGTGTTTCAGTAGCGACCGCTACGGTCTGTCCGGTAAGTTTCTGCGCCGTAGCCAGCGTATCCGAGATGATGCCCTTTAAAGGACCTATATCGAAATTAGTAAGCCTGGCTATAGTGGTATTCATGATGGCCTTGACCACTATCAGCGATACCAGTTTGTTCGGATCGTTTATGTTGGAATATTTTTCATCGAGGTTGAGCGGGAATTCCTGCACTTTGGGTTTACCGCCGCCGGAGTAGTCCTTGTATAGCACCCTGCCTATCTTCAGGTGCAATGAATCTATCTGCATAGCGGGGAGTTTGCCCTTTGCCCCGGCCGGTTCCCTGGCCCCGCCTTTCTGCTGCACAACTTTCAACGAATCAAGGTTAAGCTCACCTTTTTCGTTCTTGACCACCGTGAACTCTTTCAGGTAGATACGCATATCGTAGAGATGTATAGTCCCCTTCGTGATAGCCGGCAGATCGTAATCCACGTATATATCCGGCATATCCAGCATGACCTTGTCGGCAAAACCTTTCGGGTTAAAAAGGCGAAGCCCGTCTATGTCGACTTTCGTGTTAAGAATGCCAACGCGAAAGCTATCCACCCTGAGCCTTAAGCCGGTGACCAGCTCAACCCCTCTTTCCACGGCTACTTTGACAAGTACGTCCTTGGCTATGGCAAAGACCATAACTACAGCAAGAATGGATATCACCGTTACTATTATAATCTTCTTCATGATATCTCCTTTTCCCGTCGCGTTGTGTCACCCAGAACCCCATCCACACGTTATTGTTGACCGTTCCGGTATCTTTAACATTTTACCTGACCAGGCGGATATTTCCATAAAAAAACAGGCCTGCGGTCAAAGCCATTTTTTCCGCTTAAAATAGACCAGCATCGTGACGCCGACCAGGCCCATTATGCCCAGAACAGCGAAATATCCCCATTGCCATTCCAATTCCGGCATATATTTGAAATTCATCCCGTATACACCGGCTATGAACGTAAGGGGTATGAACACGGTGGCGAACATGGTCAGGACCTTCATCACCTCGTTCATCTTATTGCTCAGGCTGGATAAATATACCTCCAGTATGCCCGACACCATATCCCTCATGGCTTCCAGAGTGTCCACTACCTGTATAGTATGGTCATATACGTCGCGGAAATATATTTTTGTATGTTTTTTTATACCGGGGAAATCCCCACGCTGGATAGAGCTCAAAACCTCGCGCAAGGGCCATATAGACCTTCTGAGGAGGATCGTGCTTCTTTTGAGCCCGTGTATGTCAGAGACCTGCACTTTGTCCGGGTCTAGCGCGAGCTCACCTTCTATCTTTTCAGTATCTTCCGAGAACTTTTCCAGTATGGCAAAGTAATTGTCTACCACTGAATCCACAAGCGCGTACGCGAGATAATCCGCACCCATACCACGCACTTTCCCTTTACCCTGGCGTATCCTGTTGCGTACGGGATCGAACACATCCCCGACCCTCTCCTGGAACGAAATAACATACCTGTCCGCCACTACAAGGCTGACCTGTTCGGTTACCACATCTTTCATAGCCGTGTCCAGGTAGCACATCTTTAGCACCAGGAAGATATATCCGTCGTAATCCTCGACCTTGGGCCTCTGTCCGGTGTTCACGATATCCTCAAGAAGAAGCGGATGTAACCCGAAATCGGACCCAAGTTTCTCTATGATCGACAGGTCATGTACCCCGTCCACATTTATCCATGTCACCGTGGACGTATTCTTGAAATCGGAACATTCCTCGACTGAGTTCACGGTTTTTTCCGTGAACTTCTTCTCGTCATAATCCATGACGGTTATTTTAACGCCGGAAGAGATCTTTTCCCCTATATGGACCAGGGTCCCCGGGGCCAGGCCCGCCATTTTCGATATTTTTTTAGTAAGTCTGGGCATTTTCATCCTCTCTCAGGATAGACACGTCGCACGATCGGCCGTTGACTTCCACGCCTGTATACCGAAATACGACAAGGGATACCCTTTTTACTTCCCTTCCTTCTCCCTGAGTATGTTATCGACCACACGCGATAGTTCGTTCCCGAGGACAAAAGGCTTACGCAGGACCTCGTCCCTGCCCCCTGCCTTGTAGAAGTCCATCTGGTATTTGAATATCTCGCTGGGATGTCCCGAGATAAGCACTACTTCGGTATCAGGGTGTTCCTTCTTTATCCCCTTGCAGACCTCTACGCCGTTCAAGCCCGGCATTACCAGGTCGACAAAGGCTATATCGAACCTGGCCTCACTGACGAGTTCAAGCGCCTGCTTGCCGTTGGAAACCGTAACCACCTCATGCCCGCAAGCCTCTAGTTCGCCTTTTATCCCCATCAGGATGATCTCCTCATCGTCCACTACAAGAATCCTGCCTTTCAGCATATCTACCCCTTCCTGGCGCTATAGTACTAAGGTGTTCATGTTATCCCTGTGCGCTAAGCGTTCTCAGTATAATATCATTTATTCCCGGCCACTTCATCGTCCCCGACCAACTTACGCACCTCCCTGGCAAGTAACGCCGGGCTGTCATATTCTATCACGTTATTTATACCTATCTTCTCGCATATCTTAGTGGTTATATTGTAATCCAGTTCCTGGTTCATGCGCGCGTACAATATCACAGGAGTATCCATTGTACGCGGCATCTGCCGTAATTTCGAGACCACGAACACCCCGGATATATCTTTAAGTCCCATATTGATCAGGAGTATCCCCGGAGTCTCGTCCATTATCTTCTCCATCGCGGCAAGACCGCCCCCGGCATGGTCCACGGTGAACCCTTCATGCAGGAATTCCAACGCTATTTTATCGAATTCTTCTTTATTGTCCTCGACTATAAGTACTTTCTTAATCACACCCTTTTTTCCTTTTGCGCGCACCGGCCCATACCTCTTTTCCAGTATGAACTCGATCTCCCCCATCAATTTATGAAGGTCGAAAGGTTTAGGCATGAACCCGTCCACGTTTATATCCCTGAAGATCTGTTCAAGATTTGCCCTGGCGGTAAGCACAAGTACCGCGTGATCCGGCCTGGGACCTCCATGGCATATCCTGTTATAGAACTCAATACCGCCCATATTAGGCATGTTGATATCCAGCACGATAAGATGTGGAGTGAACGTCTCCAGGACCAGAAGGGCCTGGGCCCCGTCATACGCGGTCATGACCTCATATCCTTTCACGCTTTCCAACTGGAACTTCAGCGCCAGGACAAGGTCTTCCGCGTCATCTACCAGAAGTATTCTCCACTTTTCGTTGTCCATGCACACCCTTCCCTAGATCTCCTCGATCTACGTGTTATCATCCCTTTATCGGGATGGTAAAACTGAATACACTTCCACGCCCGGGGTCCGATTCTACCCAGATGCGCCCACCATGGCGCTGTACTATCTCACGGCATATCGCGAGCCCCAGCCCCGTACCCCCGGTCTTCCTTGTAGCCGGGTCCCCCAGCTGCCGGAACTTGTCGAACAATTTTTCCTTATCGGTCCCCGCTATCCCCATCCCCGTATCGACCACGCTTACAAGAACAGCGGCCCCGTCTTCCGACAGGTCGCTCTTTACGGTAATAGATCCCCTATCCGTGAACTTTATCGCGTTATCCACCAGGTTGAATATCACCTGGTTCATCTTATCCCGGTTCATATTGACCGCCGGAATACCCGGTGACAGCTCGGCTTCCACTTTCAGTCCTTTTTGCCCCGCCATCAGCCCCAGCACGTCGACAACATCGTGTATAAGGCTGTTCATGTCATCCGGTTGCCTTACCAGCTCATCCCTGCCGGACTCCATTTTGGAAAGGTCCAGGATATCCTCAATAAGCCGCCTCAGCCTCTCTCCGTGTTTTCTTGTCTTTTCCAGGAGGTCCTTTTGCCTAGGCGTAAGCTCGCCCGGCGTCCCGCTTATCAGTACATCCAGCATAAGATTTATCGTAGCCAGGGGACTTTTAAGCTCATGTGATACCGTGGAACTGAAATCCTTTTGTTTTTCGTACATATTCCGCAACTTCTCGTTAGCGTCCACAAGACCGGTATTCGCCCTGGCAAGTTCTTCGGCAAGGATCCTGTTCCTCATTACCATATCATATTTTTCCAGGGCATCGTTGATTATGTTCCTGAGGCCCCGGTCATCCCAGGGTTTGTTTATGAACCGGTAGACCTCTCCCCTGTTTATGGCCTCTTCCGCTATGGTCATGTCGGTATACCCGGTGAACATGATCCTGACCACATCGGGATATTTTTCCTTTACCCGCGACAGGAGCTCAATACCGGATACGCCCGGCATATGCTGGTCCGAAATGATCACCTTAATCTTTTCCCCCGCAATGATAGAAAGCGCTTCCTCGGGATCAGATGTGGTAAGGACTCCGTAATGCTCGCCCCTCAAAAGACGTTTTATCGTGTTAAGTATGCTTGCCTCGTCGTCTACCACAAGGAGGCTGTTCTCTCTCTGGCCGTTCTCAGTCATGTTTCTCCTCTTCTACCTCTATTACGATATTCCCGTTCCCGTCCCTTTTCAGGCTCATTAGCCCGGGATACTCTTTTTCTATCTGATCCAGCATGGCGTCCCTCTTACGTATCTCGTTCAGAAGCTCTCTGTTCCGGGTTATAAGCCCCTTGTGCTGCAAGGCCCTCTTTACCGTAACACGCATATCCTCATTATCCCAGGGCTTGATGATGAACTTATAGATACTTCCCTTGTTTATCGCTTCTATGGCCATATTCAGGTCCGGGTGGGCCGTAATAAGTATCGTAATGGTCTCGGGATGGGAGCTAGACACCTTTTGCAGGAGTTCCATCCCATTGGCCCCGCCTAGCTTGTAGTCACATATTATCAGATCGACCTTTTCGACAGTTATTATCTCTGTCGCGCGGACCGCGTCCAGGGCCTCGGAGATCCGGTATTCATCATCCCTCAACACCCTTTTGAGCGAGTTTATGATCTCAACCTGGTCGTCGACTATAAGAATGTGCCACTTTTTCATGCGCCTCCCGGTCATTGTACTTTTTCATATACCGCCGGCAGGGTTATCCTGAAGCATGTACCCTTGCCCGGTTCACTTTCCACGTCGATCGTTCCATTGTGTTTTTTAATTATACCATGCGTTATGCTTAAACCAAGTCCCGTACCTTCTCCTTTTTCTTTTGTCGAGAAAAAAGGCTCGAAAACCTTTTCTATCACTTCCGGGTCTATACCACGTCCGCTATCCACGACCTCTGCCACCACGCTACTCCCCCTGGCATACGTTCTTACGACTATAGCCCCCCTGGCCTCTATGGCATGGCCGGCATTCACAAGCAGGTTTATGAACACCTGTCCCATCTGCTGGACATCACATTTTACCGACGGTAGCTGACCATACTCCTTTATCAGCTCGGCCTTGTACTTTATCTCGTTCCATACGATATTTATAACACCGTCTATTACTTCGTTAAGGCTCACCAGTTCCAGGTTCTCCCTTGACGGGCGGGAGAACGTCTTAAGGTCATAGACTATTTTCTTGATACGCTCGATCCCCGTGTTACTCTCCATTATAAGGTCCGTTACGTCCTTGGCTATATAGTCCAAGTCGATATTTTCTCTTTTTTCATCCACGCTCTTTATAGCAGCCTCTATCTTCTCCTCGGACCTTTCCTTAACAGCGTTTTCCAGCTCTATCATCTCCCTTACCATCCCGGTAATGTCGTGTACATATGTACTGAGAACGGTAAGGTTACTACCGATGAAACTTATCGGGTTATTTATCTCATGGGCCACCCCCGCGGCTATCTGCCCGATAGAAGCCAACTTCTCCGTCTGTATGGTCTTCCTTTCCACCTCCTTCCTCTCACCTATATCCCTTATTACCACAAGTATACCGGCTGTCCTCCTCCAGGTTATACGGGTATAGATGAGCTCACATTCCAGCTTGTCCCCGTCGGACCTTTCTATCGACGTTTCCACGCTCTTGTCGGGGAGTTCCTTGGGAAGGTGTATATACTTATCCATTTTATACGCGGCGGCCTTGAAAAGTCTTTCCGCGGCCGGGTTGGCGTAAACGCATTCCCCATCCTTTTTGAGTATCACTATCCCGTCCACGCTTCTCTCGATCATGGCCCTGAACTGTTCCTCACTGGTCTTGAGGTATTCTTCCGCCTTTTTCTTCTCGGTTATGTCCTCGACCATATCTATGACCGCCACCACATCCCCGTTATCGTCCTTTACCGGCGAGGTCACTATACGGTAATGTATAGTGGAGTCCCCTCTCGGGGTATTCGATATAGCCTCGTGCCTCTCGCCATCCCGGAAAGTCAGACAAGTGGGACAATACGTGCATATATTGTCACGCGGCGGACGGTTGAACGCCTGATAACATATGGGCTTCGTTTCCGGGTCCACGTCAGGGAACCATTCCTTCATTTTCCTGTTCAGCGTGAGGACCTCCATGCCAGGACCGATCAGCGCGACACCTACCCCGATATTATCCACCACTCCCTGGAACTTCTCCTTGGACTCCCGTAGTTCCGTCTCATATCTTTTGCGCTCGGTTATATCCTCGAATATCTCTATTCCGCCCACGACCTCGCCGTTGGTATCCCTCAATACATCCGCGTTCTTGGATATATATACCGTATGCCCGTCCTTATGGCGTATGGTAGCTTCTTTCATGATCACGGGTTTCTCCACATCATCAGAGAAAAGACCACAGACCTTCACACAAGGCGCTTTAGAGAAGAACAGGCATTCTTTCCCGATCACCTCCTGCATGGTATATCCCGTTATCTGCTCGGCCCGCTTGTTCCACGTTATCACGCGTTTATTCACATCGACCGTAAATATGGCCGACGGGCTTGTCCTCAGCATCTTGTCCCCGAAGTTCTTAGCCTCGATAAGGGCCTCTTCTATCTTTTTCGCTTCCGTGATATCCAGCATAACGCCTACCATGCCCTGTTTACGGTCATAGGTCTCATATCTGGCCTTATAGAACATTACCGCCCGCTCTGTCCCGTCCGCATGGACCACTTTCGCCTCGTAGACCTGGTTCCCACCATCCCGGACAAGCTCCTGATCCGCTTCATGGTATTTATCAGCGAATTCCCTGGGCGACACCTCATATACGGTCTTTCCTATTATCTCTTCCTTCCTTTTACCCACGAACTCCATGAACGCCTTATTGCACCCCATATACATCCCTATGGAATTCTTATAGAACACCGGGTTCGGGATAGCGTCTATGATGGTCTGGAGAAGCTCAAGATCCTGTTCCGCCCGATAAAAATCCTTCATCATATCCGTAATATCGCTGGCAAAAGCTATGACCCCCCTGATCTTGCCTCCATCATCCCGGTATGGGATCTTGTTCACATATAGCCACTTGTTCCCACCCGCGAGGGGCAACCTTTCCACGATACCTTTTTTGGGCTGGCCGGTCCTTATGACCTCCTGGTCGTCTTTCCCGTATCTTTCCGCTTCCGTGGGCCAGAGATCAGCACAGTTCTTACCCTCGAGCTCTTCTTTCCTCATTTCCGTTATCTTACAAAAAGCGTTGTTCACGCTTATGAGAGTGTTGTCATTGTCCTTATAGAACACTCCGGCAGGCACAGCATCGAATATGGCCTGTTTTTCCTTCAGGGTCGAACGCAGGGCGATCCTTGTCTTTGTATATTCAGAAATATCCCTTACGATACCGATGATACGGACCGGTTTGCCCGACTGGTCCCTCATGACATTCCCCGCTTCCAGCACCCACTTTTCCCCACCATCGGACGTTACCACACGATGTTCGACCGCGTATTCCTCGCCGTTCCTCGCGCTCCGCCTCAAGGCGGCGGCTACTTTCTTCCGGTCATCGCGGTGTATGCTTCTCACGTATTTCCGGAACTTGTTCTCGCCCGGAGCGGTGTCAGGCATTCCCAGGATTATCGGGGAAACCTCTTCCGACCATTTCAGTTCACCTGTGACCATGTCCAGGTCCCACACTCCGACCTTTGCTACAGCCCGTGCCAACCGGAACCTTTCGTTGGATTCTTCCAGCCTGGCTTCTATCTCCTGCCGGACCCGCAGGTCCCTCGCTATCGAAATGATTATCTTTCTGCCGCCGATAGTAACGACGCGGCTGTTTATCTCGACCGGGACCTCCGCCCCGCTCTTTGTCCTGTGCCTTATCCTGAACATGCATTTTTCCGAGGCCCTGAGCTCCCTTATGGCCCTTTCCCGCTCCTCATTCCATGTGTCCGCGTCCAGGTCCCTCGGGGTCATGGACATGAACTCTTCCCGGGTATATCCCATTACCCTGCACGCCGTATCGTTAACCTCGATGAAATTCCCCAGGCTGCCGTCGTCATTCACGATGTAAACATAGACGGCGTCGTTTATCACATTGAACATGGCGTTGTAGTTCTCAAGCGTGCGGACTGTTTCTTTTTCAGAAAGGATGGACCTGTTCAGGTAGAGCTGGATGAATATTCCCGAGAACACGAATAACAGAAATACGATGACCCGGTGGAAAAGTTCGGCAGCGTCATTGGGGACCAGCCACTGATACTCCCTGCCCCCGAAGAACCTCTGTTCGATGAACCCGTCAATGACCCAGTTAACGGCGCCGATCACGATGAAAATGATAAGAATGGAATATTTCCCGGACGGGCTTACCAGCGGACCGCGCCCGCGATGTGTTCTTTTTGTCTCTATATCCCGCATAGACAATGACCTTTTCGGAGGCGTTTCAGGTTGTATCGTCTCCTGATCTTAAGAACGGTAATACATTAAGATCCTCACACACTGACCGCGAATATCCTCGATCATTCGGTACGTTTGGGTATAGAAACAAAGAACGTGGTACCCCTGTCCTTCGAGGACTCGTACCAGATCTTTCCGTCAAGATAGCGTTCGGCAAAAAGCCGCGCGCTGTAGGTACCTATGCCGCGTCCAGGACCTTTCGTGCTGAAGGAACGTTGAAAAAGCTGGTGCCGTATCTCTGGCGGCATGACGGTAGCGTTATGTATATGAAAAACTATGTCTTTCCCGGACCCGATGGAACACCCTATGGTCACCGTCTCGTTCACCCCGGCTGATTCCAGGGCGTTCTTCAAAAGATTAAGGAGAACCCTTCTTAAAAGGGTCTTATCCGTATTTATCCTGGCCTCACCGTCGCATTCCACATTAATGAGCTTTTTCGAGCCCAGGCTGCCTTTACCGCAGAAGAGCACTATCTCATTGAGTATCTCCTGCACCCTGACCTCTTTTTTCTTCATGATATACGCGTCCTTTTCCGCGTAGACCAGGTCTCTCTGCCCCTCTATAACGTCAATCATACGCATGGTGAACATATGCATCTTGTCGGTTATATCCTCATTTTTATCTATCCTGCCCTTACGGGCCATTTCGATATAACCCTTGAGGAGTGACGCCTCGTTCAGCACATCGTGGAAGAACACGCGTTCAAGCGCGTGGCGTCTTTTCTCGTCGCTTACGTCCTCTATGATGAATACCGTGAATTTCTTGCCGTCCAGGCGTATGGGCGTAGCCCATACCCTCAGGTCAAGCGCCGTCTCTCCCTTGGCGGCGCGCATGGTCATCCGGCATTCCTGCACGTTCTCGACCCCGTTCTGGGCGGACAATATGGCGTTGACCGCGCCGCATTCCATGCAGAATTCCGAAGTGCCACATCCGGACTCCTCTATGTCACTATGCAGGCAATTAAAGACCTCCCCTGGCCGCTTGCCCAGGATATCGGATATATCGTCCTGCCCAAGAAAGCGCAGGCACATGGAATTACAGAAAACTATCTGCCGGCAATCGTTAATGAAAAGTACTATCTCGGGGAACGCGTTTATAGTTTGCTCGAACAGTTCTTTATTTGAGAATTTCTCTGTCTCGGCCAGCACTTCCTCTCGGGAAAGCCTTTCGGGAGAAGCGAACTTTGTGTTCTTTTGCCCGTCCATTTGAACCCTTCTGAGCTATTGGGTGGTAAATATTGATCATGGATCGTATACTTGTTAGTAATATTATAGCAATTCAACAGCTTCGCTACAATGCATAAATCGAGGCTTTTAGAGAGAAAATGATCTGTAAGGCCGGAAAAAGTCAGTTCGCGGATCGTCCCCGGAAAGGATCACTTGTATCCGGACATTTTCATGTAGGGCTTAAGTCTTTCGTCGTATAGCGGCGGTATCTCCTGTCCATATTTCGCGGCAAGATCCCGGTACTCCACCGCCACATAATACTGCCCTTTCAGGTAATACAATATGGATAGGTTAAGATACGCTTTGGCGTATCCGGTATCATACATAACGGCTTTCCTGAACTCGGCTATGGCGTCATCAAGCCTGCCGCGGTCCTTATATATGGTCCCGAGATTATTGTACGCCTTGGCGTATCCCGGCTCCAGCTTAATGGCTTTCTTATACAGGAACTCCGCTTCTCCCGAGCGCCCCGTATTCAGGTAAAGTGTGCCCAGGTTATTATATGTCTCTATGAACTCCGGATCCATTTTCATGGCATGCTTCAGCACTTTCTCCGCCTGGATCCTTTCATTGAGATAAGCGAGCTCTATGGCCAGGTTATTATACGCCATCATAAAACCCGGGTCTATCCCGATGACCTTCTTGTACAACTCCACCGATTCTTTTTTCTTTCCTTTCTCCGCGTATATTATGGCCAGGTTGTAATACGCGTCGCGGCCTTCCGGGTCAAGCTCTATGGCCCGCGAGTAGGCTTCCTCAGCCCTGTCCAACTCACCGATATTCCTGTATGCCAGCCCAAGGTTATAATGCATGCGCGCGCTATCCGGCGTGTATTCCAGGGTCCTTTGGTAAAACGCTATCGGGTCTTTCCAATACCCGTTCTGTTTGAACGATAAAGCCGTCCAGAAGAACACCACCATGGTAAGGGCGATGCATGCCGCCCTTCTATCCCCTCGCGCGGAGAACAGCCATCCGGGTATCATGATAAAAATGCCGATGAACGGCATATACATATAGTGCTCGGCCATGTAAAAAGCCACCGGATACAGGTTCGCTACCGGGAGCAAAAGAACAAAGAACCAGCATATGGAAAAAGACGTGATCGGACTTTGTCCCCTCCTCTTTATCGCCAGGACCATGAGCGCCACCGCGATAAGAACGCCCGCCAGGACAACTGGCTCGTTCATCGAGAACAAGCGGGCCCCATAATCCGCGTGGAGCCCGGCCGGGACGATAAATATCCTGAAATACCCGGCTATCGCGGCAAAAGCCCCGGGCACCCTTTCCAGCATGGAACTCGCCGTTAATTTCTCATGCCCCAGGATGTTCCCCATGACCGAAAAACGCAGCGCGATATACGCCGTGTCCACCAACAGGATAGATAGTATCCTGGCAACGTCCGCTTTCTTCCGATACGCCCAGTGATACCCCGCTATCATCGCCGGAAGCACTATGCTGTTCTCCTTGAAAAAAAGGGCCATGACAAAACAAAGAAGTGAAACCCCGAAAAAAAAGCTCCCCTTCTCGCTGCAGGCGCACTTTATGTAAGCCCCCATGGCCATTATAATAAAAAGACCGGCCAGCATATCCGCCCTTCCCGAAACATACGCCACGGCATCCACCTGGGCGGGATGGACCAGGAACATGATAGCGGCGAAAAAAGCCACGGGCCGGGCCCCTGAAAGCATCATTACCATTAGGAACAAAGCGTAAGATACGGCTACGTGCATGAGAACGTTCAGCGCGTGGTACCAGAAAGCGTCCGGGCCGAACACCATGTGATTGAACATATACGTCATGATGGTGAGCGGACGGTAGAACCCATACTGCAGGCCGGCTCCCCCGCCCCAATCCCGGCTGAAAATATCGGGGACATGTGATATGTCCTTTATGAAACTGTTATCCACTATGAGGGGACCGTCGTCCCACACGAACCCGCCCTGCATGGAGGGAAAGTATATGATCGCGCCCAGGACCAGCATAAGCGCAAGTACCGCGTATTTGTTAGTTAATATCCGCCCCACGCCCACTCTTAACCCCTATCGTTATGTCCGAAATACTAACGCGAGTCGCGACCATCATCCCCATAGTATGAATATACCAGCTCTCGGCCGGTAAGTCATTTATAAGAACGTTATTTTTAACAGATCCGCCACATCGTCACCCAAAGCGGTCGCGGGAGGATATTAATGGAAATACCGGAGCCAAAGATAGAACGTGCATATGACCATGGACTGTAGCATGAACATTGATCCGTACTTGAAGAAAGTCCCGAAAGTGACAGGGCACTTATTCCTCTCACCTATCTTAGCCATTACGATATTGGCGGAAGCCCCGATAAGCGTGCCGTTGCCACCGAGACAGGCGCCCAGCACAAGCGCCCACCATATGGGCTGGAAAGAGGCCTCGCTCATACCACTGCCAGCGGCGGTGGTGAAGTACCCTGAAAAATGTTTTATCAAGGGTATCATGGTTATCACGAACGGTATATTATCGAGTATGGCCGAGAAAATGGCCGATCCCCACAGTATTATCATGCATAGCATGAAGAAATTATGCCCGGCCGCTTTCAGTATAGCGGAACCTATGAACGCGATGACCCCATTGACCTCTAGAGCCGATATCATCATGAACATACCGATAAAGAAAAAGATAACACCCCATTCTATTTTCACGAATGTTTCTTCCGGCTTGAACCGGGTCACTATAAGCATGAGCATACTTCCGCCGAGCGCTATTATGCCCGGTTCCGTGTTTATCGCGTTATGGAGGAAAAACCCGACAAATATCAGCCCCATTACGGCCAGGGCCTTGATCATATTAGGCTTGTCAACTATGGCCAGGGAGGGCACTGCCCTGGCCAAGCGTTCTTTGATCTCATCGGCTACTGCCAGGTCTTTTCTGAACAGGAAAAAAGCCGTCGCGACGAAAGCAATGAATATTACGACGACCACCGGGCCCAGATTCAGGAGGAAACTGTTGAAGGACAGCCCTGCCTTGGACCCGACTATGATATTCGGAGGGTCCCCTATAAGGGTAGCGGTCCCCCCGATATTGGATACCATGGCCTCAAGCATTATCACCGGGGCCGGAGATATCTCCATGAGCTGCATAATAAGTATGGTTACGGGCGCGAGAAGTATTATGGTGGTCACATTGTCCAATAATGCTGAAAGCACGGCCGTAGCGGACAGGAGAAGGAACGTTATCACCCAGGGATCACCTTTCGATACCTTGGCGATGCTTATGGCTATCCACTCGAAGAACCCGGTCTTGGACAATATATAGACGCTCGTCATCATGCCGACCAGGAGGAATATCACGTTGAAATCGACGGACGCGATAGCCTCCTCGAACGAAACAAGGTGCAACATAACGACAAGCGCGGCGCCTGTAATGGCGACCACCATCTTGTTCAGTTTTTCCATGGCGAACAGGCAATACGCCATGACAAATATCACTACGGATAATAACGCGTTCATTTTCCACCAGCCATTCGGTTCAAAAGAAAAGTATTTTATCTATGATACAGAACCTGTCTATTACCCCCTCCAGGGTCCCGTCCTCCTGGAGCACGAAAAGTTTAGATTTGTTCTTCACCGTCATTTCGAATATTACCTCCAAAAGCGTAGCGTCTTTCCCGATAGACTCGGTATCCCGGACATACATATCCTTTACCCTGAGGTCCTTCTTTATCTTAAAATACTTCTCGAAAGGGTCTATATGTTTCACGAAAGATATGGTGTTAAGTTGCTTGAAGAAATCCGGCATGCCGTACTCAAAGATATCAAGACATGATATTTCACCACGGAACGTTCCCTTATCGTCCAGGACGGGCAATATATCCAGTTTGTTCAAATGCATTTTCCGGGCGGCTTCCTCTATCTGGTCCTCCAGCCCTATAGTACATATCGCGGGCCTCGACAGGTCCCTTGCCAGGATCTCTTTGGGGGAATTCACCCGTGAGTCCCTGAAAATATCAAGGACTTCGTTCATATCCAGCGATCCAGGGCGAACGTGCCCGGCTTCCTCGGCGTTCTTCACGGCCCTTATTATAGCCGCCATGACCTGGAGCACTATATACGGTTCTGCGGAGGAGGATAACAGAAGAAAAACAAAACGCACAGGTTGGCCGTCCAGGCTGGCGAAATCCATGCCGTTGTTAAAAACAGCCATGGCCATGGAGGGCTCCCCCCATCCTGCCACGCGGGCATGGGGGAACGCCAACCCGTTGCCTATCCCCGTGGTCTGCATCCTTTCCCTCTCGACAATAGCCCTATACGCGTCCTCTTTCCCCACTTTACGCGCGCTGCCGGGGGACACCTCATATATCCTGTCGAGAAGTTTCCTTATTACCACGTCTTTGGGGAGCGCGGCGCTTTCCTCTATTATCAGTTCTTTCTTCAGTATTTTTTTGAGATCGACCATCTTTCACCTTCTTGTCTACGCTATACGTGATCATCCTGTTCACGCACCGGGATACACTGATCCGGACAGTTTGTTCTTTTTTACAAGTGTTTTTAAAAAAGGAAGGTTGTTATAGAAAGACTTACTTGATATCTGGTATTTTAACTCAAAATCGTCAAATATTCAAATATCACTTTGAAACAACGAACAGGCCGACTTCCAGGCTGGATGCCATGATATCCCGGGACAAGACGCGACGGGCTTCACTCCCGCTCTTTAACAAAAAGCAGGGGAAAAACGATATCGCTCACACAACACGGCAGCCATACCGACAGGAACAGGAAAAAGAAAATTCCCAGGTACACATATGAACTGTATTCCCCGCCCATAGCCATCAATATATGGAAAAGCGACGCCCATGTGCTGAGAAGCACGTGGGCGGCATGCGGGAATTTCGTGTGAGGATAAATGTATGCCAGAGCTATACCAACAAAAGCGGCCGGGTTGACCAGCCACCATTCCTCGATGAACCCTATGTGGGGCGCCCTGTATTGCAGGCCCAGCATGGTCTCTCCCAGATAAGGTATAAGTGAATCGCTTAAGGTAGCAATGCCTACCGACCCGACATATCCTATGAGTATGAATTTCAGGACATTCAGCTTTTTGCCGTTCTGCAGGATGTAAAGTTTGTACATTGAAGCGGTGACAAGCGCGCTTAGCACCACGTGAAGGGGGTGAAAAACATAGAAAAGTCGGTGAGCCAGGTCATGGGACATACCCATCGTAAGTTCCATGCATATAATACCCGTAAGCGCCCCGAAGAACGTGAACGGCATATGTTGTTTCAGCTCATGTGCTATCCTATTCATGGCTCACCTCTTCCCCGGCCCGAAAAATCTGTCAACGAACCTGCTTTATGAGGGCCGTTTTACCGGCACGTACGATCCCGATCACGACCATGGCCGTTACGAACGTTATTACCACTCCGGCCAACCCTGAAAGACCTGTCGACAGCGCCTCCCCGCTTATCGCCGGTATGGAATAATCCGGCATCGGGCTTACAAAAGAAGGAGCCGCGTCATGCAGGAACCTGTACTTCTCCGCCACCCATTCTAGCCCATCAGGATATCCGCTCGCGAAAGGGCTTAAAATAGCGGCTGTTATTCCCGCCACCGCGAGTGGGGCCACAGCGGAACGTCTGTCCGTTACTACGGCTACTTTCCCGCTGAAAGCCGCGTAAGCCGCGATGGTTATCAATCCCTCTCCTACCCCTATGACAGCATGCACTCCCAGCATGGAAGGTAATACCTTCCCGATCTCTACGGTCCCGGATATGGCCAGCTCGAGACTGCAAGCCAACGCCGCCGACATTATGGAGACCCATGCTATGAACCCGAGCCCGATAAGGTATCCCGACGACCCGTCAGAGGTCTTACGGGCAAGAAGGTTATGCAGTATCCCCCCGATACCGGCGCCTATAACGGCCATATTCAGAATATTAGCCCCCAGCACGGAAAAACCCCCGTCGGAGAATACGATACACTGTATGCTCACTACAAGGGCCATCGAAAGCAGCCCGAACGGCAGGCCAAGCAAGGCCACGGCCAGCGCCGCCCCGAGAAAATGTCCGGAGGTCCCGTTCTGCACAGGGAAATTCATCATTTGCGCGGCGAAAATAAAGGCCGTTATGGCCCCGAACCTGGCCGCGGATATCTTTACTTTGGATATGGCGGCGGCTACACCCGCCATTATGACGCTAGCGGTACTTATCGCGGCGGTAACGGGACATATGGCCCCATTCAGCATGGAATTTGGAATATGCATTTCAACCCTCCTCCTTGGACCTGTCTTATAGCACTAAAAGTCTACCTGCCCTCTTACTCCGTAAACAAATATGACATCGTCATCGCCTTCGGCGGCACTATCCACTCCGCCGGGGTTCCATATAAGCTGTATATCCGGCGACAGCGTTATGTGGTCGTTTATCTTATACGCGTAATACGCCTCCAGGTGCGTCTCGCTGGCGTCAGGATTCCCGGCGTCACCATATTCTTCCCCGGGTATCACCTGCCCGACGGCAACAGCAACGATATCATCCACTCTATTCCAGTACTTACCGGCCATGTTAGCGCCAAGCGACCAGTCGAACTCAAGAACGCTTACTTTGGGGTCAGCCCATCCGAACCTTCCGAAAACACCGTATATTTCCGCTATCCTCTGGTCGAAATTGAGCCCGAACCCTGCGTTCCCACGCCTAAACTCCGACGGGTCCTTTATTCTAGCATGTGATTTTGCGTTATACCAGAAAAATGCTCTTATATTGCCCTTCCATTCGTTCGGATCATGGCCCAGCAATTTATCCGTACTTACCGATAGCTGCGTACCTATGAACCCTTCATCAAAGATATTCTCCCAGTCGCCATCGGCGTCCGCGTAAACTATGCCCAGCTCCATCCACTCCAGGCATGACGGCGCCGCGTTGACCCTCACGCCAAAAGAGTTATCATCAGGAAATTCTATCGTCGGTGAGTTGCGGAATATACCGCCAAGGTACTGTGTGGTCTCGTCGTTCGCGAACTCGTTCGTGTCCATATACGCGGTAGCGTCCAGTTTGCCTCCGGTCAGGATATATTGCCCATCGAAGAAATAGTGTTCATACCAGGCTTCCGTCAGATCAAAATGGGCCGAGGTATCCCCGGCATCCCTGTTAACGTTGCTGAAAACGTCCAGTTCCCCTTCTATGGTATCTCCCTGGCCCGCCTCCATATGGACAAAGGCCAGTCCGTCATCGAATTGCTTGGCTATCTCAATATCCGCGGAATATGAACCGTCGAACCTGGAAGACCTGCCATTTGTCGTGTCGGCATTGTTGGCGTTCGGCGTCCCCTGGCCTACCACCGTTATACCTCCTCCTATATCAAGGCCGCTTTCCCCTAACCCGGTAAGCCTGTCCATCTGGCCTTTAAGCCTGCCGGAAATATCACGTTCCATGTTCTTTATGTTCTCGAACTCCTTATCGTACTCGTCCAGCCTGGCGCACGAGCCTTTATAACATTTTTCAAGCTCCCCGATACGCCGGGACTGGTCCTCAATGGTCTTTTGCTGCGAAAGCACCAGTTCCTTCAGTTCCGCTACCTGCGTAGCCAGATCGACATCTGCCGCCAAAGATTCTCCGGCGCACACCAGAGAGAATACCAGCATGACCGCAACAGAGTTAAATAGTTTCCCCATCCCTGTATATCCTTTCTTCGGGCCGCGTTTATGAAATATTCTTCCCCGTGGTCGCCAGGGAAAGATGCCCGAACTTTACCCCCTTGGCGGACTTAAGGCAACTGGCCAATTCGTCTATCTCACTGTAACGACCTTTTACGATTATTATCTCCAGGCAGTTGTTATGGTCGAGATGCACATGCTGGGCGGAGATTATTATGCCATGGTGATCATGCTGCAGGTCAGTAAGCGTGTTCAACAGTTCTCTTTTGTGGTGGTCATACACAAGCGTTATGGTCCCGGCCACGTCACCTCGCACATCTCCCCATTCTTTTTTTACAAGCTTGTCCCTCACAAGGTCCCTTATAGCCTCGGACCTCGTGGGGTATTTCTCTTTTTTCAGGACCGCGTCGAATTTCGAAAGGAGTTCTTTTTCGAGGGACACACCGAACCTTACGACTTTTCCCATAACACCTCCGTTGGCACTTTTTTTAAAAAAGTAACACGAATCCCACGGCCTGTCAAGATTTGATCCTTTCGGGCGTGTTACGCATGACATGTTCCCGCATATCAATATGAAAGCGTTTTGCCTATTGACCGGTTTTATGGGATAATTGACCTATGAAATATGACCCGTTCCAGATAGAAGCGATAAACCACATAAATAACGGCCACTCTGTGCTGGTCTCCGCCCCGACAGGGGCCGGAAAGACCGTAATAGCCGAGCATGTGATAAATGACAGCCTCGAGAGAGGCGGTAAGGTCATCTATACGGCCCCGATAAAAGCGCTGTCCAACCAGAAATTCCGCGACTTCCAGGCCCATCACGCGGACAAGACCGGTATATTGACCGGGGATGTCAGTTTGAACCCTTACGCCCCCGTGCTCATCATGACAACGGAGATCTTCAGGAACAAGATACTTACCAATGCGGACGAATTAAAGGATTACTCCTGGGTCATATTTGATGAGATCCACTATCTGGATAATTTTGAGCGCGGAACGGTGTGGGAGGAATGCCTGATATTCCTTCCCTCCCACATGAACATGCTCGGGCTTTCGGCCACCATACCTAATATCGACGAATTCGCGCGATGGATAAGTTCGATACACGGCAAGGACCTCAAGGTGGTCAAGGAGGAAAAAAGGCCCGTGCCTCTCCACTTTTTCTATCAATGCGACGGGAAAGTGTTCGACGACATGAACAAATTACGCCATTTGTCCCCCCCTCACGTAAGGCGTCATGGGTATCGACGCCATGGCATGCCAAAACACTCGCTAAAGGACTTCAGGCCCAACCGGTTGGATACCCTCGTCCGCCATCTTGAGGAAACCCGGAAATTACCATGCATATATTTCGTCTTTGGCCGCAAAAGGTCCGAGTTCCTGGCCGGGGAACTTGCCGGTTTCGACTTCCTCTCCGCCGAAGAAAAAGAAAAGATATCGCGCCTTTACCGGGACCTCTGTGAAAAATTCTCGCTTACGGGAGAGAACAGCGCGGAAGAGATGTTGCCCCTTGTGGAACGCGGCATAGCGTTCCATCACGCCGGGATGCTCCCCACGTTGAAAGAGGTGATCGAACGGCTTTTCACCAGCCGCCTGATAAAAGTGATCTTTACCACGGAAACGTTCGCGCTTGGCATAAATATGCCCGCCAGGACCGTCGTTTTCGATGAACTCAGGAAATTCTACGGAAGGTTCCACGCGAACCTTAAAACACGGGATTTCTACCAGATGGCCGGACGCGCGGGAAGACGGGGCATAGATACCGAAGGCTTTGTATACAGCCGCGTGAACCTCAACCGCCTCAAACCGGACGAGCTGAAACGCATCATCCTCGGTGAACCGGAAAGGGTCCGCAGCCGTTTCAACGCTTCATATGCCACCATCCTTAACCTCTACACGAACTACGGCGATTCACTGTACGATATATATGAGCGCTCTTTCCACTCTTTCCAGGAAAAGATCAAATATCGTGAGAGGGCGGTAAGTACCATGCGCGCCAGGGTAGACCTCCTGGAACATATGGGCTATATCGCCAGGGGGGGGCTTACCGATAAAGGCGCGTTCGCTTCCAGATTATACGGGTACGAGCTCGGACTTACGGAACTTTACCATTCCGGCATGATGAACGACATGGGGGTCAAGGATATCGGTATAATATGTTCCGCCCTCGTGTATGAACCCCGCAAGAACTCCACATTGCCGAAACTTAACAAACACACACGCTCCCTGCAGGGCATGACCGACAACATAATGAAGAACATCCACAGGAACGAAAAAAAATTCGGCCTGCAGGAACCCAGCAAGGACTACAATTACCACACGGCGAACTGTGTGGAGGCCTGGATGTCGGGATGTGAGTTCAACGACCTCCTGCGTCTTACAGACGCGGATGAAGGCGAGATCATACGCTACTTCCGCATGGCCGTACAGGTATTACGGGAACTTCTCGACACCCCCGCGTCCCCGGCGACAAAGCAAAAATTCCGGAGCGTTATAGGCCTGATAAACAGGGATATCGTCGACGCGGAGAACCAGTTGAAAGAATTGTGACCCGATGGGACCGGATCATGCCGGCGCATACTTTTATCACAGATAGGACCTGCTGCACTTTACCCGTTCTATGGCCTCTTTTATCGCGGCGTTCACGGGCAGAAGACGCGTGCTCAGAAGGTTATCTATCGCCAGGAACCTCATGGAGAAATGCGACGCTACAGGGGCGTCATGCCCGGATGCCACCATTTCCCTGGCTTTTTCCATAAGTTCCGGCATGGATCTTTTCAACACGGCGCAGGCCACTATCTCCGGGCTGGCAGCCTTGGTAGGCCTGACAAAGAGACCGAAAAGCCGGCATATATATCCTCGATACTCATATATCCCGCATTTCCCGTTCCCCGGCATGAGCGTATCCGGGACATAGAACGCGCATGGTCCTCCCGACGCCCTGGACAGGACATCCAGCCACATGTCGTCCTCTTTTTTGTCGCAGATACGAATCGCGAGGGGCAGGAACTCGAGCACTGTCGCCTCAAGACGGGGGTTCTCACAACATTTACCACACCCGGATGGGCACTCGATCCCAGTGGCCCGCCTGAATTCCGCTATTTTAGAGTCCATTTCCGCGTAAAGCGCCATAAGTTCATCGGAAAAGATCTCTTCCCGCAACGTATATCTTAGGTTCTCCCCACCCATCCCCCACCACCGCCTGTAAGACCTTGTGCTACACGCCGCTTTATATCTTTCCTGCCACCATGAGAACGCCCATGATAATGAATATAGCGCCCGCCGCGTATTTGACGATCTCCGGCCTCATATATTTCGATAGTATGGCCCCTAAGACCACCGACACCGCCGTGATGATAATATACGCCGCGACCGACCCCATCCATACCGTCAGCGGCCTGCCGCTCTTTGACGCCATAACTATACCCACTAATTGCGTCTTGTCCGCGAGCTCGGCAAAGAACACCGCGGAGAACGCCGTAAAGAACAGTTTCATGTCCATGTTTTCCTTTCCGTCGAATATTACTATGACCCACGAGTGTCCTCTCTCGACACATCCCCTAGAACTTAGTTCTATATTTTACCATCACCTCATCTTCATCCGGGGCCTTCCCGGCGCCCTGGCCGGGGTCTGCCGGATCTATCTTTTTTACCCCTTCAATGCTGAGGTTTTCCTGCAATTTATATTCGGCGCCTACGGCATACCTGTCCCCTGCCGGGATCCCCGCCTTTTCCCGCTTCTCATACCCGGTTATCAACGCCGTCTTGTCTGTCATTTTTTTCTTCACGCTAAGGCCACTGGTATTCTCGTCAAATTTTATATCCACCCTGGTGATCCCCATCTCCTCCAGGAAACCATCTCCGGAAGGGTCCACGAACAGGTATTCGACAAGGTCCTTCGCGACATCCGGACCCATCTTTTTATTCGCGACAGAGCCTTCCAGGCTATCCCATCTTCTGCCGGTCGCCAGCATCAATAGTATCCGCTCCTCTTCCATTCGCGGAGTAGATGCCAGCTTGACCTCAGGCGCGCTGACGCTACCGGCGATACCTATATCTATCTTAACATCTTCCACCTCGGCCGACGCGCTTATGTCGAGCCCCGTCAGTTCAGGCGCACCATAAAAACGTAAAATGCTCCTACGCAGCTTAAGAATGGTCCTGGGACTGACCACTTCGCCGTTCTCGAACAAGGCGCTGCCTTTAAGTTTTACGGGGTCCGTCCCGGCCTCTATGGCCATATCGATCGTTATATCACAACCCCTGACAATGATCCCGTTACGCAACAGGTTCTTCAGCTTGAGCTTACCTTTTATTTCCGGGGTCTCCGGAGCTCCTTTCACCTTAATGTCTATATCCCTCATGTCGGCATTTATCTTCGATAGCCATTTCAGGTCCTTTACCCCGCTCGTCGTGGTTATGTTCAGGGCGTTACAATACACGTCAATGTCCAGCTCGCCCGTGGTGATCTTGCCAAAGAACGTTACCGGATCGGACCTCGGTATGGACACCTTGCCTTTATTCACCATGCAGCTTAACCATTCTTCCTTCCCGGGACTAAAGGATATCAGCGCGGAACCGATATTGACCTCAGAGCCTTCGGGCAGTAATTTTATGTTCCCGACATGTATATCCTTTACCGTAATACCTTCGGCCAGGCTACCCGTAACTTCACCATACGATACCCCCATCATCATATCATCGTATGTGGCAACTGTGTATCCGAGCACTTTCTCGGCGCCTTTTTGCGTGAATATGACATGATACAGAACGGCGGCACCGGCAACGCAGCCCGCTATCACCAGTCCGCAAAGGACCGCCCAGAACCTTGTACTCCCAGTAAAAGTATGCATGATATCCGATATTATACGTTTTTCACGGAAAAAATATAGAAAATAAACTCGGGATGGTTGACCGCCTCTTTTAGCGACACGGTCCTTCCGCTGCGGGGTAAAGACTGCTTTTTACACCAAAGACCGAAAAAAGCGCTTTCTCGGTCAGCACATCGCCACGCTTTCCCTGGACGGCTATATCCCCGTCCTTAAGGAAAAGTCCGTGAGAAAAAACGGGAAGTATATCCTCCAGATGATGTGTAATAAGCAATATGCCCATATCTCTCCCGGCTCCCAGAAGCGTCGTTATGTGGTCGTACATCTCCGCCCTGGCGCCTATGTCGAGAAGGGAGAACGGCTCGTCCAGGATAAGAAGCGCGGGACGGTTCACCAGCGCCCTTGCCAGCATGACCTTCAATTGTTCCCCTGAGGATAATTCGCTGAACTTTTTATCGCCATATCCCCGCATGCCGAAGAACGACAGGAGGTCTTCTATGTCGGATAAAAGACCTTTATTTATTTTGCCGAAGAAACCAACGGAAGCGTTTGTCCCGGACGCGATAACGTCGTTGACACGCACCCTTCGGTCCATCCGGACCGATACCCATGGAGAAACATATCCTATTCTCTTCCTTATATCCGGTATATATGTCCGTCCGAACCGTTCGCCGAAAACACTAATAGTGCCTTTTCCCGGCCACAGATATCCCATGATAAGCTCGATGAAAGAGGTTTTACCGCTGCCGTTATTCCCCATCATGAACCAGTTCTCTCCTTTTTTCATGGTCCAGTTCACGCCGCTGAATATCCTCCTCCCTCCGCGGTCCAGACAGACATCTTTGAACCTCACGATCACGTTATCACACATCCCGTTCTCCCCTAGATCTTTTAGACGCGCTTTCCCCAGCCAGGTACCCGGTCGAGAACGCCGCCTGTAGATTGAACCCTCCCGTATCCCCATCTATATCCATGACTTCGCCAGCGAAATACAGGCCTTTTACCCTTCTCGATCCCATCGTCCTCGGATCTATGTCCTTGAGGGATACACCACCTCTAGTGACCATCGCCTCCTTGACCGGGGCCGTCCCCGTTATCCGTACACGCATACTCTTTATGTTCCTGATAAGTCCCGCTCTCTCTTCCTTCGTCATTTGCGCCGACCGTCTGTCGGCATCAATGCGCGCTTTATCCATGATATACAAGACAAGCCTTTCAGGATACCACGTCCTTAAAAGGTTCTTGACGCTTCGGGCCCCTGACCCTTTTATCCCCATCATGATCCTGTCTTCTATCTGTTTACCGTTCAGCGCGGGTTCCAGATCCATCTCGAGAATAAGTTCACCCTTTTTCTCGACGGTTTCCGATATCTGTCCACTCAATGCCAGGATAAGAGGGCCCGAGAGCCCGCTACGCGTGAACATCACATCCCCCGTCCCCGGAAGTTTATACTTTGAGAACGATATGGGGCCTTTCACGCGTATGCCGTATAGACTGATCCCCTCAAGCCCGGCGATGCCGGTCTCTCCCGATATGACCGGGACAAGCCCCGGTCGTGGAGTAACGATCCCATGTCCACTTTTCCCGGCGATCCGTAGCCCGTCCCCGGTAGAACCTGTTCCTGGATACGATACGCCGCCTGTCGCGACCACCACCGCGCCACACCCGAGGATCCTGTCCCCGGCAAAAGTAACGGCGTTAACGGCGCCGTCCCTCAGCTTTATCCCGTCAACCCGGGAAGAGAACCTGCATTCGACCCCCGCGCCCTCTACCGCCCGCGTAAGCGCCGACAACACATCCCCGGCCTTCTTCCCGAGCGGGAATATCCTGCCGTTCTCCTCCTCGACTGACCCTATCCCATTCTCCTCGAGGAACCCGACAAGCTCTTCCCTGAAGAACACCTTGAAGGCATCCCTGAGGAAATCCCCATTGGGGCCGTATCTCCCCAGAAAATCCTCTTTTTTGGCGGAATTGGTGTAGTTACACCTGCCGTTACCGGTAAGGATAAGTTTTCTTCCGGGAAGGGCGTTCTTTTCCACCAGCAAAGTACGCAGGCCGCTCTTACCGGAACGAATAGCCGCCATCATGCCCGCGGGCCCCGCGCCTATAACGACCACATCATATTTTTCAATATTCATACAGCGCCTCGTCCCCACATCAGGTGCCACCAAGGATGGACTCGATCCTGGAACAAAGCTCCATGGTATCTATTGGTTTACCCAAATATCCTACCGCACCGCACTCTTTGGATTTTTCCTCCATATCTTCCACGCTTGCGGTTATCAATATCACGGGAACACCAGCCATGCCTTGCATGGACCTTATAGTATCGGCTACCTCGGATGCCTTCATATCCGGAAGGCGAAAATCCAGTATTATCATATCGGGTTTCTCCGCGGACGCTTTTTCAATACCTTCCGCGCCCGTCTCCGCCGCGAAAACATGATATCCCTTGGCCTTGAGCCGGTAAAGTAAGGTGATCGACACATCTTTTTCATCGTCTATTATCAATACTTTTTTCGGCATATCATCCTCTCTCCTTCTCGATAGGCAGCAGGAAATGGAATACGGATCCCTTCCCAGGTTCCGATTCCGCCCATATCTTACCCCCGTGTCTTTTTATTATTTCCCGGCATATCACCAGGCCAAGACCCGTACCTCCCGGCTTACGTTCGTTCGGACCTTTCAATTGATGGAAACTCTGGAACAGTTTAGGTATGTCTTCAGGCCTTATTCCCAGGCCCGTGTCTTCCACCCGCACATGCACGGCGTTGTCCATGATCCCGGACCTGACCTTCACCCCGCCTTCTTCCGTGAATTTTATGGCGTTGTTTATGAGATTCGTTAGTACCTGCGTGATCTTATCCTTGTCGAACTTGATCTCAGGCAAACCCCCATCGAGTTCCACCCCGAGCTTAAGGCCTTTTTCATTCGACAGAAGGCTCATGCTTTCCACCGTTTCGGATATACAATCATTGATGTTATTGGGCCTAAGGTCCATCTCAACCTTATCCAATCCCAGCTTCTGGAAATCCAACACATCGTTTATAAGCCTCGTAAGCCGATCGGCGTTCCTCGTTATCATCTCAAGAAGCTCCTTTTGCTGCTCATTCACATCCCCGACAAGCCCTTCCAGCAGGATCGACGCGCCTTCACGTATCGGCCCAAGAGGCGTCCTGAGTTCATGCGACACCACGGAGATGAAGTCCGATCTGACCTTGAGGGCTTTTATCTTTTCTTCTTCCGCTTTTTTCCGGTCTGTTATATCAGTATGCGTCCCTATGATCCTGGCTACGCGGCCCTTATCGTCCTTCTCTATGTCTTCCGCACGCGACCTCATCCATCTCCATTCCCCGTTCTTGGCCCGCATTCTTATTTCCACCGAGAAACTCTCGCTCCTGCCTTCAATAAAATCTTTAAGGGCTTTTTCCTTTTCCGGAACGTCCTCTGGATGCACAAGCTTCATCCATGTCCCGTAGTCCCGGGGAAGTTCATCGGGCTGGTACCCCAACATCCTGAACCAGGTGGGGCTCAGGTACATCTCTCCTGACACCAGCGAATAATCCCAGATCCCTTCGTTTATCGAATCGAACACGAACCTCAGGCGGCTCTCGCTCTTTTTAAGGTCCTCTTCCATCTTTTTGCCCTGCGTAATATCCTCAAAACTCTCGATCCCGCCGATCACGGTGCCATCATGCGTTTTAAGCAGTTCCACGTTCTTGGAAACGGTCCTTTCTTCTCCCTCCTTCGTGATTATGGTACATATCTCACCCGATATGGGCTTCTGTATATTGTCCAGGAAAAGTCCGCACATTTCACGGCACGGGGACTTGGTGAAAAAAGTGCATTTCTTCCCCAACACGTATTCGGCGGGATATCCGGTGATCTCTTCCGCTTTCTTGTTCCAGCTCGTCACGACCCTGTCGTTATCCACGGTGAACACTCCGCTGGGCACAAGCCTGAACAGGAGTTCCGCTCTTTCCTTTTGGGAGAAGGCCCTGCCCTGCTCGATCCGCAACAGCTCAGCGGATGACATCATCATGTATATCACCGAGGAGAAACCGACGATCACCGAGCAAAGAAGTAACGTGACAGCTATCGCTACCCATCTATATACATATACACGTTCAGCTGAGGCGAAGAAATATACATACCACTCGTCCGGTATGAGTTCCTGTACCAGGAGAAGCCTTGTCTTGCCGGCGAACCTGACAATTGTGTTCCCTTCGGGCTTCTCCTCAAGAATGGGCTCGAAAGGGCCCGGGCCGAATTGTTGTGACGAAAGGAGTTCCTGCCGGGCAGGTTCACTGGGCCGCCATAGCGCATGGAACCTCAGCAACGGATCGCTGGATATGAAAATAACACCGCTTTTGTGGACAAAAAAACAATCCTCGTACCTGCGGATGTGCGCTTGCACATCCACCAGCTCTTTCTTGATCACAGCGACCCCGGCTATACCGGAGCTCCCCCGGACAGGGAACGACGCGTAAAACCCCCTTTTACCGGAAGTAACACCTTTACCGAAATAATAACCCGGTTCTCCACTTATTGCCGTTTTAAAATAAGGCCGGAAAGCGTAATTCTCGCCAACGAAACTGTCGTTATCATGCCTGTTGGAAGACGCTATTACGGTACCATTTGCGTCCATGATATAAGCTACCGTATTACTGCCTTCCGGCGCGTATCTATCCAGGGTAAGATCAGCCTTATCTATGTTCTCCGCGTTCTTCTCGATAAGCGCGGCGCTAATAAAAGGTGATCCTGACAGTATCTTGCCTATGATCCCGGAATTCCCTATACTGTGTTCCATGAAATGTGAAAGGGAAAGCACGCTCAAATAACTTTCCTCTATGATCATATCCCTGGCGTACCTGCCTGCCTGCACGGCGAAGAAGGTGCCGGCTGACAGGAAAAGAAGGACTATTACGACCGTCACCCACACAAGCCGGCCCCTGGTCAATACCTTCTCCACTACTGGCCTGATACTCATTCTCCTCCTCCCGGGACCCGCTGACCTATATGACATGGGGTTCTCCACCCCGCATGTCATATTCCCCAACTCTCCAGGCTTTCAACGAAAGAGTTCCCGGCGACACGTGGGTCATAAAAATTGTTCACGCCGCTTTTCTTCCACAATATCCTTAACGCGTCTATCTTCAGCGTATCATTGTCTTCCGTCCCCCGGGCCGAAGGATCGGAATAAAGCACCACGAACGGTGTATTGTTCTTGAAACCATCTATCTTTACAAGCGTTTCCGCCGGGACGCCATTTACGCACGCCAGATGCAACGCCAGGCAGGAAAAACGTTCTTTCCTGCCCTTCTCGAAAAATTCACGCTCATCCTGGGCCCGGCATACACGGTATCCGGCCTTCAAGAACCCCGTTGATACCCTTTCGAGCACAGCGTCGTCATCGGTAAGGATAAGAACCCTGTCAGCGGTAACGGTATCAACATTTTCCAGCAGCTCTCTGGTATCCAGGGGTTTTACCATGAACCCGTCCGCTTCAAGGGCGTCAAAAGTGCTCTTCATGCCGCTCCTGGCCGTAACGAGTATTATAGGTATGTTCCTGACGACCGGATCGACCCGGGCCTCTTTGAAGAACTCATATCCGTCCATAACAGGCATAACGATATCCAGCAAAACAAGGTCAGGCTTTTCCTTTTTCAGTTTTTCCAGCCCCTCATTCCCGTCGACCGCCTTTATCACCTCATGTCCGGCGCCCTCCAGCCCCGCCTGTATCCCGAGGAGGCTCACGGCCTCGTCCTCTACCACAAGTATCTTCTTTTTCTTCTTTTTCATAAAACGTCCTTCTTCTCCCTCATCTCAACCAGGACCTGGCCGCCTGCGCGAACTCCTGGCCCGCAAGTCTTCTGTCATAGAAATTCGGTAATCCGTTCTTCTTCCATTTTATACGTAAAGTGTCTATCTTCACCATATCGTTATCCTCAACACCTTTCACGGATTGGTCGGAATAAACAACAACGAACGGCTTGGCGCACTTTAAGGTCTTTATCCTTTCCGCGAATTCAGACGGTGAGATCGAGATATCCGCGAGATGTACAGCCAGCACCTTGAACTTTTCCTTTTTCGCCCGTTCAAAAAGATCTTCCTCGCTCTTGGCCGTCTCACATGTATATCCCGATGACAAGAACGCTTTTCTGACACTCTCCTCTACGGTATCGTCACTGGAAAGGATAACGGCCCTGTCCTGAAGTTCATGTTTTATCTTGTCTGACAGCCGGTTGAAATCTACCGGTTTTGAGAAAAACCCTTCCGCGTTAAGGGCCTCAAAACAACTTTTCATGCCGCTCCTGGCGGTGAGCATGATTATGGGGATGTCGCTCACCCTCGGATCGGTCCGGGCCTTCTTGAAGAACTCATACCCGTCCATCCCAGGCATCATTATGTCAAGGATCACAAGGTCTGGACGCTCCGACCTCATCATATTAAGGCCTGCCTGCCCGTCAGAACTCATGACCACTTCATATCCGGCTGACTGCAATCTTACGCGCATGATCTCCTGCAGGTCCGGCTCATCGTCCACCACCAATATCTTTTTCCTGAAACCCATTTTCCCGTCCCCCTTCCGGACATCCTTATTGCTTGTCGCTTCCACCGAAAAGCGCCTTCAACGAGTTCACCGCCTGCGTGACATCCTCCCTCTCCCCCGGGGCCCCTCCCGCCTGGGCTCCTTCCTCCGGGGTGTCTTTCCTTATAAGTCCGGTAAGGGCTTTCATTCCCTGTTCTTTAAGGTTGTTCGCGATATCGGCGATATATGGCTCGGCTACTTTTTTAAGCGTATCCTCAAGGCCGCTGAATTTAGGGTCTGTTACCGTCCCCCCTATGTTGATCTTTATCTCAAGCGGGTCCACACGATCAAGCGCTTCGCATAATACGGGCATAGGAGCGAACCCCACCGAAACACTGCTTCCCGATTTCGGCTCGAGATCCTGGCCCCTGAGCACAAGCCTGTTCACCGAATCTATCGCGTCATTGGTTATAATGGTCCGTGAATCCATGTCCAGTTGACCCTTGCGAACTTCAACAGGCAAAGAATCGCTGTAAATAAAACCCAGAGAAGGCATGTTTATGTTCTTAGCTACGATATCGGCCCTGCTCACAAGATCATTTCCCCTGAAACCCTGTTCATAACTGACCGTGAAGCGGCCGGCGTCTTTTCCTGCGTCCATAACGCGTCCACCCATGCTTACGCTGTCCACTTTAGCTCCCCTATCCGGATCGACCGCTATGCCGTTCATCCTGACATGCGCGTCCACTATATCAACGGTCCGTCCGGGCGCCGCTTCCGCTTTCACTATAAGCCCGTTTATGGACATCTTCCGTATCTCAAAAAGGTACCCGCTTCTTATCGTTTTAAAATACACTATCCTTCCCCTCGGAAGCTCTTTCACTTCTCGGGTTATTTTCCCCGCTTTCTTTTTTTCTTCCCTGGCCTTTTCCACACCCTCCCTGGAGCTCCGGGAGCTTATTATCTGGTATATGCTGGAGAACCAGTCCTTTTTCGCGCCAAGTCCACCGGGCAAGGATATGCCTTTTCCTTTGCCTGCCGCCTCTTTAGGGGCTATTTTTTCTACATTAAAACTCCCGTCCGATTGTTTTTTAAGGTCGAGCTCCGCTCCGTTCACATTGACGCTTGAGATCACGATCCGCTTGGAAAGAAGCCCGACAAAGCTTATCCTGGCCGAGGCTTTTTGTATAGCTACCATCCTTTCTTTCCCTTCCGGGTCAAAAACCTTGAGGCCTTTCAACGACATAGAGAGCGTAACGGGCCAGACATTCACCTTCTCCACGGTTATTTTCGACCCGCTGGCACTGTTGAGCTTATCCACGATAACGGAACTTAACATAGGCGTAAGCACGAGGCCGGATACAAGCTGCACACCAAGTAATATGCCCACGAACACCACAATACCTTTAAGGTTGATGAATTTTATGTTCATGCCGCACCGCCCTTCATTTTCGCGATAAGGGAAGATATTTTCCCGATCAGAGGTATCTTTTTCATAAAAGCGGCTATCTTCGACCCCTTTATCTTGTCCGCGTATTTCTCACGTATGACCACTACCCCTTTTACGGAAGCGAAATATAACGGCACAGCCAGTATGGCGGATACTACAAGTCCGCCCGTTATCAGGGTATTGTTGAGCCCCAAGTACGCTATGACCGGCAGGCCCGTGACCACTTTCCAGAAAAAAGTAAGCGGCTGTATATCTATGAGCAGCAGCCCTCCCACCATATCGGCCAGGCCGCTCAAACCCAGTACATAGAGCAATTTGAAAAAAGGCAGGGATAACATGGCGGAAAGCCTGTTCACCTTGAAAACAAGAAAACATATGAAAAGAAGTATCGCCATGGGTCCATTAAGTGGCGTAAAGCCCATGAATAAACCCAGGCAGATGCCCGCGGCCACTTCCGACGGGGCCACATTGGCTTCCAGAAGTTTTATGATCCTGGAAGGGAGTGAAATTATCGGGATCATTTGACCCTCCTCTCATTGATAACGCGTAATTCATCATCCCCGGACACGGATATTATTT
Organism: Candidatus Omnitrophota bacterium; assembly: GCA_028715965.1. Classification (NCBI taxonomy): domain Bacteria; kingdom Pseudomonadati; phylum Candidatus Omnitrophota; species Candidatus Omnitrophota bacterium. Next base: position 93,209 of record JAQUQS010000003.1, read on the forward strand.
TTATTATAATACACACAGCTGGGGGAAACAACGTCCAAGTTTGTCAGGCAAAAAAAGGGATAATATGTGCTATTTAAGAACGAACAAGCCCCACCCTATCGCGTGGTGGGGCTTGTTCGGAATTCAGGGACCTACTCTTATTTCTTCGGCATGGGCTTAAAACACATGAACCAGTCCAGGCACTTAATTCCTTCCTTATCGGCGTTATCGACCCTGTCCTTGGCGGTTCCGCAGCTTCCCGGAGGGGGAACTATGACATCATCCCCGGGAGTCCAATCCGCCGGAGTCGCGACCTTGAACTCATCCGTGGTCTGGAGCGCGATAAGCAACCGCTTGATCTCCTGGAAATTCCTGCCGTTCGATAGGGGATAATACAACAAAGCCCTTATCTTTGAATCCGGATCGATGAAAAAGACCGCCCTCACCGCCTGGGTATCGCTGGCCGTAGGCTGCACCATACCGTACTTTTTGGCAACGTTCATTTTTATGTCCTCTATGAGAGGGAACATGACAGCGACATTTTTCATTCCTTTGTATTCTATCCTGTCCTGTATGGTCCTGAGCCAGGCTATATGGCTGTATATGCTGTCTATGGAAAGTCCTATGAGCTTGCAGTTAAGAGCATTGAACTCTTTTTCCATGGAAGCGAAGGTCATGAATTCCGTAGTGCAGACCGGGGTAAAATCAGCCGGATGGCTGAAAAGGATGACCCAGCTGCCCTTATAATCCTCCGGGAAATTTATGACCCCCTGCGTGGTCTTCGCGGTAAAAGCCGGGGCCATTTCTCCTATCAAGGGTATACGCACCTCTTCTTCCACGCATTCTTCACCCGCGTTAACACCTGTTACAGCCAGACCGGCTATCAGAACAAGAACTGCCGTGCCCATAAAAAAACGTCTCATAACCCACCTCCCGTTAATCTACACACAGGTCTATCCGTCTTTCACTACTATGGGATATTATACACCCGGACATCCTCCGCTCATATACAATAATCCGGGATATAGGTGTCCTTCTCCCTGCGATCATCACATATCGGATATCTTTCAGTGGACCATGGCACGTGCACAGTCCCGCCATTCCGAATATCCCACTTGCAAGGATCCGGTTTGTGCGCCCTGCCCTTTCCACAACGCCCGCACAAGACCCCCGAACACAGGCACGAGACCTTACGGCCATTATGTTTGCCGCGTTCTTCCCCGCATTCGCGGCATGCTACTGATCCCTTCCCTCTTCTTCCCTCTACCATTTTCTCTCCTTTTCCGCCGAGAAAGGACCCCTGGCATATCAGCTCGTAATACCATGAAATCCCCCGGCTTTTTAGCACCTTGTTACGGCGGCTGCAATACACCCCAAATCATCCCGCCAGAGCACATGTACACACAAATAAAAAAACCCGCGCTGAAAGCGCGGGTCTCTTGATACCACATCTCGGCGCTTTAGCACATTTATATAGCGGAGCAAGTAACCTTCTTAAATCACCGCTAATGTTATTATACGATACTCCGCCCCATATCGCAATACCTCTTCCTGTTCCCACAGGTCATAATGCGACCTGCGCGGCGCTGGATCGATCCCCTTGATACTCTCATTTCACGAGAGACAAAAAAAGACCGCGACATGTTCCGTCGCGGTCCATTTTCGATATTGTCGCGTCTTGAATATTACTCGCCATTTTCAGGGGGATCCTCAAATGCCGGACCCATGCCTTCTTCCATCCCAGGTCCCATGCCATGTCCGGGACCCATACCGTGTCCGGGCCCATGTCCTTTCATTCTTTCTTTCCACATTCGTTTGCGTTCGGCCATGTCCTTTTCCATCTTCTCCCTGAGCTTCTGGTCCTGTTCGGGCGTAAGTATCTTTTTCATGCTCAGTATGCCGTTGACCTTCATTTCGGCCTGGGCCTTAAAAACAGACGACATCTCGTCAATGATCGCCTTGAGCCTGCCTTCATCCGGAGCTGGTTTATCCAGTTCCTCCTTGAGCGCCTCCCTTTTCGCCTTCATACTTTCCCTGAGATCCTCGTTCCTTTCCCTATCCGCTTCACGCAGTTTTTTTATTTCTTCGTGTTGTTCCGGCGTTATCCCCAGCTCATCCATGACCTGTTGTATCCGAGCTTCCGCCTGTTCCCGATATTCGGGGGGCGCCCCACCATCTGCCGCGGACGGACCCGCCGCCAAAGTGAACGCGGCCAGAAGAACTACTATACTTGTTGCCATGGCATATATCCTTGTTCTATTCATGATAGCCTCCTATTCTTTCCTACTTATAACTTCTCTTCGGCGCCTTCATATAAAATAACGGCAGTTATCCCCGCAAAGTTCCATATTTACAGGAAAAACTCTTCGATACTGGTCCCCAGTCCGGACATGCTCGCCTCACCGTTCTCGGCCGACAAAAGGTACCGTATCTGTTCCTTTACGTAATTCTCGTTAAGACTGCGTTCATAAGCCCGGTAATACCCCATACTCGTAATGGCCAGGATAAGCAGGGCCGCGCCCGCGATAGCCGGTAGGGGTTTGAGCGCCCGGAAAGACCTGGCCAGGACATCCATTAATGCCACTATGCCTATCCTGTCATCACTTGCGCTGACCTGGACCTGTATTTTGTCCCATACTCGGTCCGGAGGACTTATCGATCTTTTCGCGCCGGAAAGGACCGCGAACACCTGTTCGACGCTCAAGTGGAACTGGCGACACTCGGGACATTCCCTTAGGTGAGAATGTACGCGTTCCTTTTCTTGTTCCCCTAACCCGTTATCCTTGTATCCCTCGGAAAGTATCCGGCGCACATCATCGCACTTCATGATACGCCTCCTTTTTTACACGTAAGGCCATGGCTTCCCTGGCCCTTTTAAGCCTTGTTCGGACGGTATTGAGTTTCACGTCCAGCGCCTGTGCCACTTCCTCATAAGATAACCCCTCGATGTCCCTCAAGACCACGCATGCCCGCTGGTCCGGACTAAGCACAGCAAGCAGTCTTTCCACTTTCCCAGAGGTCTCGGCGTCATCATGTATCTTCTCCAGTTCCGGGGCATACCCCAGGCGCTCTTCGGCCTGTTCCATATTCACGAACATCCCTCTCGACCTCTTTCTTTTCCTATAACAGCTTATAGCCGCGTTAACCGTTATCCTGTATACCCAGGCCCCGAACTTGGTGCCTTCCCTGAAATTGCCCAGGTTCTTATACATGCTCACGAACACGTCCTGCGTGACTTCCTCGGCATCCATACGGCTAAATGTTATCCTGTAACTTATGGCGTATACCGAACCTGACAGCCTCCTGTATATCTCCTCAAAAGACCGCATATCCCCGCGCAGGGTATCCCTGATAAGTTCATAAGGTATGTCTTTCATGTGCACCTGTTATATATAACGTCCCGGGCCCGGTAAAAGTTCCGTTTTTACACGACGAGGTCCCATACGGTGGTCTCAGGCATTCCCTCGATCTCTTTCCCGTGGGTCCTGGTAAAATGCGTTATATGGGACGGTTCCTTATCATCCACCATCTCCTTCATGCTTTCCCAGACTTCATATGTCATCAGGAGATCCATATCCGTGGAATGTCTATGTATAGAATAGTTTATGCACCCTTCTTTGGACCGCAGTGGGGACATCATCTTGATAAGTTCTTTTTCAAGCCATTCCCTCATTCCTCTTTTTGCCCTGATCCTCGTAACTACAGCGACCTTGTTTTCCAGAAACGCCATGATATCCTCCATGTCCGCCTAAAGGCTCGGTGATCATACGATAGATCGGCGGTAATATTTCTCAGTCTTTCTTACGTATACGTAAAGGACTACCGGTACCGTAAAATACACCGTGGTACCAAGCCCCGGGTCAAATAATGATATCACTATGGCCAGTATCGACCAGACCGGGATTATCAAGCTTCTTTTCCTGTACCATTTGATCATCCGGTCGTCAAGCGCCTGTTGAACTAATCTCTTCCCCGAAGTGGCGTATATCCAGTTCAACGCGAAGAACATGCCCGCCAGCAGCAGATTGACCTCAAAAAGTAATGCCGCTATGAGCGTATTGTGATGATCCCCTACTATAGCCGTTGTGAAAGGGATAAGGGTAATGAACATAAGCCACACGATATTGATCAATATGAGCGAGGCATTGCTTTTTTTTATGAACTTGAACTGGTTATGGTGTTGTATCCAGAAGATACCCAATATCATGAAGCTCATGACGTAGTATATAAGGTCGGGCAATAGCCCCGACAACATCGCGACAAGGGCTTCGTTACTGTAAGAACGTTCCGGGTCGAAGATCACCTCGAAACTAAGGACTAATATCGTCATGGCTATAGCGAATATCCCGTCGCTTAACGCCTCTATCCTCTGTGGCCCTTTGTCCTCGATAATACCGTCATTTACCATATATCTTCCCGTGGACACCGTCATCGACGGTCATTGATCGTTCCTCATGGTTATCATTATCAAGTGGTACCCGAAAGCTGTTTTCACCGGGCCATGCACCTTGTTGAGCTCCCCACTGAACACGACCTTATCGAACTCGGGCACCATATCCCCCTGGGAGAACTCACCCAGGTCCCCGCCCTGTTTCCCCGACGGGCAAAGAGAACACTCACAGGCAATATCGGAGAAATCCTCACCCGCCTCAATGCGTGCGATGATCTCCGCGCACTTTTCCTTGGAATCAACGAGAATATGTTTTGCTTTGGCTCTTTTCATGTCCACCTTTCCTCTCTGTGATATGCCTAAAAAGGGCCGTTATCTCCGCAGGATAACGGCCCCGGACACGTTCCACCCAACAGATAACTCTATTTTCTATCACATGGGCCCTTACCTTTGTCCCGCCACATCTTCTCGAGCGAACCCATCTGTTCATCCGTAAGCATGTCCTTCAGAGCCGCGTATTCCCCCACCAGGTACTTCGCTTTCTCTTTTTTCAGCTCGTATTTCTTGTCAAGGAGGTCCCTGGCCGCTTTAACGTCGACCTTGTTCTCCTGGAGCATGGTCTTTATGTCCACGGCGACAAGGTCTATTTCAGCGTTCTTTTTTATCATTTCCTTCTTCACCGCGGTCTTGATCGCGTTTATCTGCCGCACCTGTTCGTCGGTAAGCCCCAGCTCATCCCGATTATCCACCATATAACTGGCTTTATGGTATATCTTGCTGTCCATCCCCTTCTTCCCATACGCCATGGCAGATCCAGGCCCGACCAGCGTGAACATCAAGGTCCCACATATTACCAGAGCCAGAACATTAATGCCTTTTTTTCTCATGGCCCTCTCCTTTCCTTTATATCGCGTGTTTTTCCGTCCACATAGAGCCCGTTCCCAGCGACCCATAGCCTATCCTCTATTTTTTTGAGAATCTCTCGAGTATACGGCCCGCCCAAACCGTTCCTCCCAGCCCGAAAGCGAGAACGAACGAGATACATAGTGTCAGGTATGTGACACTGAAGAACACCATGAAGATATCACGCGGCAGGCCGATACGGGACAGGCATACCGTGGCCGTGAAGACCAGTACGGACCACTTGGCTATGCCTCCGAAAAGTTCGGGCCGTCCTATCTGTGCCGCCTCGGCCGCGCCTTTTACCACGCGCGACAATATCATGCTCAGGAATATACCCGCCACGGCTATGACCGATACCATGAATACCGCCACTACGTACGACAGTATCTGGTCGACCTGCGCCGACACCATCCTCATCCTGAAGCGGTCGAGCGCCACCGTGAACACAACGACCATCGTCCACCAGAAAGCGGCCAACCCGAACCATTTGTGCGGCGCGAGTTTCCCTTCCGCTCCTCCGGTAAGTTCTGTAAGACCGATCTTTCCGGCTATAGCATCGAATCCCATGGACCTAAGGCACACCTGGACCACTAACCGTACCATCTGGGCCAAGAGCCACCCGACCAGGATCGTCAACAATCCCGCCACAAGGTCAGGCAAGAACCTCACCGTCTCGACGAACATGCCCTTAAGCGGCAGCACGACCAACTGGTTCCAGTCAAGTGTCGCGGCCCCGCTGTAGGAATTATACGTGGTATTGTACATCATCCCCTCCCGTTCTTATACGGCGTTATTCCACCTCGTCGTATCTTTCTTTCAGTGTTCTATTGATATCCTCTATCCTGGCCTTCGTCCTATGATATACCTTGACCTGCTCTGAGCCGGACAGATACTCCACCGTTCCGGGCTCGCTGTCATCCTTTTCGGCACATCCGGACGCGCACATCCCGCATATGAGTATGATCCACACATACCATGACCTGCGTCTTTTTCCATCCCCGCTGGTCCCGTTAATCATATTCGGCTCTCTCTGTTTCCCCCACTTTCGTGATCTCCATACCGCTCTCTATCGTACTTTCGGAAAGTTCCTCTATTTTCTCATATATAAGACGTACTTTTCCTTTCTCAACCTTATACTGGTCCTCCCCCAGCCATTCCCTATAATCCTCTTTCTGCAGGAACATATATGACATCTTATAATACGCGGTTATCGTGTCCCCATCCTCTTCCAGTGTAATATAGTGGTATATCACGCGTCCCGTAGCCGTATAAGGCGTCATATAACAATGTTTAAGCCTTTTATTTATCCTCTCGTCATCGACGAACCACTTCTTTATGTATTTGACGTGTTCTTCCCCGCCCTGTGAATCGAGCCCGAGCAGGGTTATAAGCTCGCACTCAAGATTCCCGAAGCGTATAGCGTCGCCTCCTGAAACTATATCCCTGTCAATAAATGTCTTGCATCCGGTACAAGCTTTCGTGGCAAGATACGCCATTACGGCCTTTTCCTGGTCCGAGGCGTTATCAAGGAAATCTTTATTGAACTCCAGGCTGGACCCGTCCCACCACAGCACGTCCACGAGGGTTATCCCCGCGCTTTCCAGGGCGAGCATGACCCCGAACAGCAGGAATACCGCGACTATTGTAATGGCTGCTCTCTTTTTCATAGGAATGACAGTTAGTCCCTTGTTGGTACCCACAGAACAGTATATATAGCATACCAATCGCCGCCTTTTTTTGCAACACGATAGTGAATACGGCGATATATGGGTTAAGCGGCCTTGAGCAGGTCTTGCATAGCGGAATGGAGTTCCAGTAGTTTTTCCACAGGCATACGCGCCATAGGAGGTATAGCCAGGGATATGGCCAGGTTGATCCTGGTTGACGAGTCATCATAGACCATGTTCTTCAGTGTCTTTTCGGTTATACCTATACTGCCGTCGGATAGAACAGCGTACAGGTCCCTCAAACGCGAAAGCATGCGGGTATCCTCTATTACCTTGTTCATTTCTTCTTCTTCAAGCGCGCTTACACCCCGGCCTCTTCTTTTCGCTATCACAAGAGCGGCCTTGGACAGGCCGATCATAAGCGCGGCTTCAAAATTCCTGAAAACGACCTGCTTGTTATTAATTCCGGTCAGTCCGTCCATAGCTACCGGGAACTCTCCAGGCCCAAGCTCCATACCACTATCCCTCATCCACTCAAGCCAGGCCTTCGACAAAATAGGTATTTCTATGGCATTCTCCGCCTGGTCGGCGTTAAGCTTCCCGTTCATTATGGCGTCCGCGTCTATATCCTGGCCGAAAAGTACCGAAAGCTCACGTATCCTGCCCTTCAAGAGGAATCTCACTTCTTCCTCGGACGCGCCGTTCCTTATCTCCGTAAGCAGACTTTCGGGCATGGTCTTCATGTCCACGGGATAAGGTTGCCTGAAACTGAACCGGACATTCTCCAGGTCCCGGCATAAGAGCATCAAATGCGCCCACGTTGTTATGTTCGCCTCCATATCCCGCCGGTCCAGCCCTGATATAAGGGAAAGGTCCACTACAATATGCACCGGAGCCATCTTTCCCGGCATGGAAGGATCATCAAAAACAGCCTCGAGATGTCTCTTAAGCCCGGTAAACGCCATGATCGCCGCGACATGGGACCGTTGTACATTGTCCCGCGCTTCACTGACCCTCCGAGCAAGCTCACCGGCGGCCGCTTCTCCGGCCTCACCGATAACCCTGATCATACCAAGCGCGTGCTGGTAGACCGCGTCCTTAAGCCTGTCCGGGTCGTCCACGCTCATTTCGATCATGTTCACGTTCATTTCCCCGCCGAAATATGCCGCCGCAAAATATTTTAACGCTTCGTTCTGGACAGCCTTGTTCTCCTCCCCAGCAAGATCTAAGACCTTTATCAGGTTATCTATCCTGGCATCGACCCCGTGTCTCAGAAAGCGTTCGTTCTCGCCCGCTATCTCCCAAAAATCCCCCAAGTCAGTGATATTGCCGAGCATATCCGTGTTTATCATTGATCCATGGGTACTCTCCATAATGTTATTGTTCACCAGTCTGCGCATGTTGCGTCCGTAATTACGGCACATCTCCCTGAAATATTCCTCCAGGGAACCGAATCCTAATTCATCCAACGCGTCATTAAACTCTTTCTTCTTAGGCGCTCCATCCGTATCAAAGAAGGACGAAAGGCGTCTGTAATCCCCCACAGGCACACGCAGGGTAATTACATACGGCGCTTCCAGCGTCATATTCGCGAGCGTCCACCTGGTCAGGCTGCCACCGTCATTAAGCACCGATATCTCGCGCGGGATGGTCGTACCGTACTCATCTCCAAGCCCCACGGGGTTCCTTGTAGCCAGCTGGTGCCACCAATCCAGGAATATCCCGGGTTTACCCACGTATTCATCTATCACGGTCGCCGGAAAGCTTGAGTTTATATTATGTTTTTCATATGACGGCGTTCCCGCGTTCTTGAACTCCAGCCCGAACACGTGCCGGCTTTCCTCCCCTCCGGACCTGAGGTCGTCCGTGGTCCTTATGATCCTTTCTCCACTACTCGTCCTGGAGGTCACTACCGTATACGGTATGGGAAGAAGCATGGACCTTCCCGCTATCCCCAGCGCGGGCATCTCGAAGGGCTTATCGTCCTTACCATATACCCTGCGTAACCCATATCTTTCATATACTTCCTGGTCGGTAAGCGGCCTGACATACGCGATGGTCGGAGCGCCTTCGACTTTGGCGTAAAAAGGACCTGTCGTCAGGACAAGCGCCCCGTTATCCCCGTTGATGATCGAACTCAAATGTCCAGGGAATTCCACGCCGACCGGAATATCCCACTTGGCCCCTTCTTTTACGTAAACTTGCGCCATTATCGGCGTGAATTTCTTGCCTACCGTAAGGTACCTTGTTTTACCGGTATCTTTATCGACACTTATGCTGCTTGCCGACACTGCGGCTGATACTTCCTTTCCAGCTTCTTCCTTGAGGGCATAGAACGCGTCCGTCGCGGCAAGAGGAGTGAACTCCATCCTCCCGGATGGCGCCGCCGGCCCGACAGCGGCCTTTTCCGATCTTTTCGCCTCCATCATCTTCAAGAGAACGTAATTAGCTACCGTTCCCGGGGTTATCTCTCGTACGGTCTCTATTTTTTCCGCGCTATGCTCATCGGAAAAATCCTTATGGGCTTTCTCCAGCACTTCCGGGTCCACTTGCTCAACAAGGGACAGGTACCTGTCCATGTTACGCTGGCTCCATACCCGCCATATGCGCGGGTCCAGGCTCTTTATCTTTGCGGCCTGCCGCGGGTCCAGTATGGCAGCGGAAATACCGCCGACAAGCTCTATCGACGCGCGCATATCGCCATCGCTATCCCGGTAGGTGGTCGCCCCTATCGTATCGTAATATCCAATGAGCCCCGCGCCGCCCAAAGCGGCTATCAGCACATCCTCGCGCCTTATATATCGCTTGGCCCACAGGATAAGATAATGCGTCTTTATTATGAAGTTCCCCAGTCCGCGACCGCGGTTGTCCTGGTAGTTCCTGACGCCGTAGCTTCCCCTTTCCGCCCGGGCTACCTCCCTTAATTCATTCCCATCCGGCCCTATCTCAACCATGGCAATGTCACTGTTCTCCTCTATCCTGAACTCATATTCGACCCGATCCGGCCCAGTCCCGCTGACCCATTTTGTGCTTCTTTTCTCGCCCAGAAGGTCCCACATATCGAATTCATACACCTCGGACAGATAGAACATATCAGCGATATGTTCGGGTTTCATATATTCTTCCATCCTGTCAGGACCTCGCCCCCACATATCCGACCCCTTACCCTCGAACTGTCCGGCAAGCTTGCGGTATTTGTAATAGAATGTGTTGAGCCGGGAAAACCCTTCTTCGTCCAATTTGATATTCCTCTCCACAAGTCCCCGGATACGCGCTATCTCTATATTGTCCACCACCTCCCGAATGGTGGTCTCAAGTGTCTTTCCGCTCGAATCCAGCACAACGGCGTTCTTCGGCCGGCGTGACGGCATATGTTCTCGATGTTCGTCAAGCTCATCCCTACGCGCGATGCTCCCGGCTACTGCCTCGACCATTCTCCCGAAACGTTCTTCCTCGGAGACGCTCTCCGCTATACGCGCGTACTCACCAGGCGTAGTTCCTATAACATTGCAATAAGAGGCTTCAAGGCCTTCCTTTTTCACCATCTGGCGTGTCCTGCGTTCCGCGCGCTCCTCGGGACTGGCGGTCATGTATATTTTTATATCAGCATCCGGGGCGATCTCTATTCCCGTGGTCCTCCCCTCAAGCACCACAGAGACCCCACGCGCCCGAAGCGTGTCTATCATTTCCCTTATCTTCCTGACGGCGAACCATCGTATCTCGGGTATGGCCGAGACAAAAGGCACGTTGCCGGAAATATCCTCGGAATAGAATATCTCCGTGATCTCTTGTTCTCCATAAAAAGAACGCGTAGTCCCTTCCGTTTCTTCCATGCGGAACTTCGCCATGTCGATATTCTCCGCTATCTTGCGAAGTTCCTCCTTAGTGGACCGGTCCATATCTTTTTTTATATCCAACCCTTCCTTAAGGGCAAGCCATGTTATAAGCCGGTATATCTTTCCGGCCGAAAAGAACACCGCCCCCAGCATTTTTGCCGCTTCGGACGCGGATGAGGATTTCCCCGTCCCCGATGGGCCATCTATCGTCGCTACAAAACTATCGTTAAGTATGGGTTGTTTAGCGTAGATCGGGCCAGTCCTGACATCCGGATATTTCCTCAGATCCAGGTGGGCTCTCCTGATATACTCCCCGGTGTCGAGCCTTACTTCTCCCTTTATCGTGCCCGGACCGAACATCCCGCTCCATATATTCTCGCCATTGTAGGTCAGGAACGTCGTAGTTAATCTCCATCGATTTTCCTTATCAATATCGCGCGAAAGCTCCGTCACGAGTTCCCGCAGGAGATTACGCCCGACACCACGCCCTCTTTCCTGCCTCATGACATAATGAAAGTAGATCTTATACCCGGTACGACCGACCTTCCCGTACGAGACGAACCCCAGTATCGGCCCACCCAGCTCACGTATGATTATCATATCGTCACGTGACCGGTCTATCCCGTCGTCATAATCCACCACGACATCCGGCACATCATCCCTGTAAGCCTTTATAGCCCCGTCTATCATCTCCCTGCGTTTACCTTCATCCTTTATCCTGGCGGTATATATGATCTCCGCCTTAGGCGCCTTGCGGGCCCTGGCTATCTCCATGGGCATTATCTTTAAATATTCATCTTGGACAGGTTCCGCGGCGGCAACGTCTTCCGCATCCGCCGGTTCTATATTGATGCGGGTCTCATCCTTCTGGATATCCTGTATACTGCGGCAAGTGGAAGATATCTTCAGTTTTTTACCCTTGTACGGCCCCCTGACCACGGTAACAGCCACTACAGTACGGCCATCTTCTTTCCATACCCCTCCCGGCAGCACTTCCATAAGACGCGCTTTACCGTCTATCCGGCTGTACCATTTATCAAGTTCGGCGTTGATCTCGTGGAAAGGCATCTCTCCATCCCTTAGGGCCATGGCCAGTATAAGAGCCGTCTCGATACGCAGCGCTTCGGCGTTCTCGCGTCCTACATGATCTGTAACAGGTTTGAATATGGATTGTACCTGGAGGGTCTCCGACGGATCCATGTTATCATAACGCGGCAATGCGGCAAATACGGTATCGTTGGACAGGAACAGGCATATGACCAAAGATGAAATTATCCGTTTCATCTTTGGGGTAAATGCCGCTCTTTTGTCCCATGGTCCGCGTGTCATAACGGTCTTCTTCTGGTCCCTTTCCCGTCCCGGCCGGGGCATATCCACCCAATTTGGGGAAGGATGGAACATGCCCTTTTCCCGGGATACAACAACATAAAAAAAGCCGGATCGCCTATCTAGGCAATTCGGCTTTCTGGAATAAACATATCACGTTTATCTAGACCCCAAATTTTGCGCCCCCATGTCACCACGAGTTTGCCTTTATCTAGATGGTGTTATTATAATACATAGCGTGTGTTAGCTCAATATAAAGTGAGGTGGGTTTTTCATCCCTAACATGCGAACTTGTTTAAAAGTTATAGTTTTTGACTATTATGCCTTCTGCATGACGAATATGTTAGGTATACTATAGGTACCATGTTTCAATAACGTTATCCGACAGGATGTTATCTTATGCTTTTTCCTGGGTTCCCTAAAGATTATGAGACCTCGTTCCTGGATTTCTACCGGAACCAGACCTTCCTGCAATACAGGTTCTCCCTGGCCGCGGCTATATTCCTGTATTGCATAGTCGGCATCCTGGACTACTGGGTGGTCCCTGAGATAGTCATGAAGACCTTGACCATGCGTTTTCTCATCGTAGCGCCCTTTTGTTCTATTGTGCTCATAACCAGCTTTTATGTTAAGAAGGATAAATTCCTGCAACTGGCCGGCGCGGCGATAGTAACACTGGCCGGCGTTCTTGTAGTCTGGATGATAGCGCTGGCCCGGGGGACAGAGAACCACCCATATTACGCGGGGCTTCTTACCGTCATTTTCTACGGTTATGGTGTCGTGAGGCTGCGTTTCATATATTCCTGTATCCCCGGATGGATCATAATGTTGTCATATATCATAGCTTTTTGGACCGGGGCCATAATCCTGTCCCCGCAGGTGTTCTATACTAACGCCTCGTTCCTGTTGATAGGCAACGTTATCGGGATGCTTATCAGTTATTTTCTCGAGCGCGGTATGAGGACCGAGTACCGCCAACTGATGGACCTGGAAAAAATGAACAAGGAACTGGAAGAGGTCTCCCTTACCGACAGCTTAACGAACGTGGCCAACAGAAGATGTTTCGACAAGAGGTTCTCCGAAGAATGGCACCGGGCGTTCAGGGAAAAGAAAGAACTCTCCCTCATCCTTCTGGACGTGGACCATTTTAAGGAATACAACGACAACGAGGGTCATAAGGCCGGTGACAAATGTCTATCGACGATAGCCTTTTACATAAAAAGGAACATTAACCGGCCCGGGGATTTTGTCGCGCGGTACGGCGGGGAGGAATTCATCATAGTATTACCCGGCACACCGGAGTGGGGCGCGCACTTTATAGCCGAGAAGATAAGGAAAGATATCGAGTCTCTCGGTCTCTCGTATATGTCAGACGGCAAGATACGCAAGGTCACCATAAGCCTGGGTGTTTTTTCCCGGGTGCCAAGCGAAGAGCATACCTCTCGCCTTTTCTTCGTTTCCGTGGACAAAGCTCTTTATTCCGCGAAGAACAGCGGCAGGAACAATACTGTGGTAGGCTAGACCTACACCGGCATGCTATCCCGGTCATACTTTCAAAGTGGCAGTATCGAGGAGCGCGTACGGGGCTTTACGGAAATATAGTACCTTTTAGATATTTACGGGCATGCAAAAGTTTCTTCAATTCCTTGCGAACAGCGTTATAATACGTTTTCCACAACATAAGGCTTGGCGTCCTGAACTCCTTGTAGTCCGCGTCCACATATTCCTCGTCCTCAAGCACCATCTTGCCATTGACATTTTCGTAAAAAAGTATACCCGGGGTCTTGTCCAGGCTGAATTCCCGCGATAGTCTTTTCGATGTATCCTTGTCGGGTTTTCCCTCATTTGTGGTCTGCACCCTTATAAAGATCAGTTCGTCCGCGTATTCCGGCGCGACATATTTGAGAAGCGACGCCACTCTTTGGGATTCAGGATCGACATTGGAGTAAAAGAACGCCACAAGAGGCATGTCTGTTTTTCTCTTTTCGTTCACTACCTTCCAATAGGACCCTTCAGGGACCATAGATACGGGGGTCCCGTCGAGCATTTCGTCCACCGGCAGGCTAACGATCTGGCGGACATCCTTCATGTCCACTTTGTTATCCTGGGCGTAAGTCCCCATGGCCAGGACACACATAAAGATCGTGATAATAAACAAGAATTCTACATGCCGGCTATGCTTCCGACCCATGGATCCTCCCCCCGTGACAATGGACACGACCTACCACGAACCACCTGATAGATACAGTTTACCCTCTTTCCCTGGATTTTCAACATTATCGTTCATTATGCACTTCGTATTTTATTTTTGCGATATGCACCGTTAAGTGTATACTTTTTAAAAAGACCTGAATGGACCAACTGATGGCAAAAACAATTACATACGACTTCGCGATAAACTGGAACTCCCCTTATGATAGTTTTTTCGCGCGCGCGCTTAAGGAAAAATGTCTGTCTTCGGGGATCTCTTTCCTGTGGATCCATTATTTCAACCGGGAAAAGATACTTCACCGGCTCAACAACGACCGTTTACGGCTGAAATGTCTAATGGATACCGAGGCTACGTACGAGGACCCGGATGATATCTACTCAAAGATATGTTATGCCGCCAAGGATTCCGGAGGATTCGTTTTCAACGACCCCGACTCCACGCAACTCGCGATAGACAAGGCCTACATGTACCATCGCCTGGTACGCGAGAACATCCCCGTGCCATATACCGTCATAATACGAAAATGGGACCCGAAAAAATACACTTTAACACAGAAAGATAAAGAAAAGCTTGGGGTCCCGTTCATTATCAAGCCCGCGCGTGGATACGCCCAGAAAGGGCTGGTACGGAACGCTACCGGCTCGGCCTATCAAATAAGAAAAGCCCGTTCTTTCGATCCCGATGATTCTTTCCTGCTCCAGGAAAAGGTCATCCCGGCCAGCCTGGACGGCAAACGCGCGTGGTTCCGCGTACTTAAGGTCTTCGACAAGATAATATTATTCTGGTGGGATGACACTACATGCGTCTACCGAAAGGCGGTCCCAGGCGAAATAAAAAAATACGGCCTATCGGCCCTGGTCGAAATGACGGCCCTGTTGGGAGACATCACAGGCATGACATGGTTCTCTACGGAATTCGCCGGCGTCAGAGAACGGGACAAGCTGGAATTCGTATCGATCGACCCCATAAACGACCAGTGCGATCTCACGCCTCGATCCGAAAAACCTAACGGTGTCCCCGACAATGTGGTCCTGTCAGTCGCAGATCACATACTCAAGAACATAAAAAAGATCACCCACGCGTGATCCACGTGAAAGCCCAAGCCTTCACATCCCCGTTCCCGGGATCTTTTGTTTGTTGGCTTCTTTCCTTTGTCTGCGGGCAAGTTCGCCGACAACGCTATCAGGGGACAGATCTTCCGCCTTGCTATAATGCTTCACGGCCTTATGGATACATTTAGCTCTTTTAGTCCCCTCTTTCCCCCGGCAACTCACCGCTTTCTTGAACCAAGCGTCTCCCAGAAAGAACTGGGCCTTGGGCTTATCTGGCGTCATCCTCAACGCTTTCTGGTAAGCTTTTATCGCCTTGTCGAATTTGCCCTTTATGAGATAGCTTTGCCCTAACAGCATATATTGCGTGGGGTATTTCAGGTCATCGTTATTTTTAAGAATGTCATCCCCCATCATGATCCCCTCAGTCCATGGCTTTTATGTCATTATTTGCCCATACCGCCCATTTGCCAGACCCATATTTTTCTATAAGCCCTTTCAAGACAGTTTTAGCTTCAGTTTTTTGGCCGGCCTTCTCATAGCTCTTCCCGAGGTAATACATGGCCACTTCCGTCATAGCGCTTTCCGGGCATTCCTCTACCGCTTTTTTGAAACTTTCAATAGCCTCATCATATTTTTCCCTTTTATATTCCCTCTTGCCTTCATCATAAAGCTTCATCGAGTCCTTTATCGTCAACGCCAGACACGTTCCCTGCGCGAAAAAGACCGCAACAACAAGAACGGCCGTCACTATACCCGTAATATATCGTTTTTTTCTCATTTTCCCTCCTTTTGGTGTTCTCCCCGTTAACCTGGCACCCGAAACACATCTGAAAATAAAAAAGCCGAAGTCATCGTCTCAGCGAACTTCGGCTCCTGTAAGAACCAAAATCCACTTCAGCTTCTATATTTTGTATATTGGCTTAAGTGTCTTTGGTTATTTCCACCACAAATTTGATATATTGCCTATATATCCTTCTCTTCCTTTTATGACCTGATCTAGACCCGTATCGTTAAGTATACCCATATTTTTATATTAACAGATATAGCCACCATGTCAAGCACGGACAACGCCCAACCTCTTGTCAGGCTATCTTAAGGGCTCCTACGGGGCATACCCTCTCGCATCCTCGAAGCCTGTCACATTGGAGTTCATCCCTAACCCCGCATTTCCCGCTGGTACGGTCTATATAAAGTATCTTCGTCGGGCACAGGTCCACACACGCCCCACAACCGATACATTTATCTTCGTCGATCATTACTATTTTACGCACGGCCATACCTCCGTGACCAGAACACGCGGTCCACTCCGGACATTTCCCGCGCGAACAGCATTATCATGTTTTTCGCGCGGCTATCATCCAAATACACGCGTTATCATACCTCTTGACCCGATAGCCTCTTTTTTCCAGCCACTCACTTGCGTCTTCCGGCCCCAATAGAGAACTCTCGTGTTTTCGTCCTTCGGCCGCGTGCACATCTTCAATGATCCTGAGGCCCTTATCATTAAGATCCGAGATCATGAACAGACCTTCGGGAGACAACACTCTATCTATCTCGTTAAAAACACCGTCCAGGGCCGATATATGATGTAGCGCTTCGGCCATAAAAATGTTAACAAAGGAATGGTCCGGGAATTCCAGGGACCCGGCATCCATTTTATGAAGTTCTACTTTGCCATTAAGCCCCTCATGCGCCAGATTGAGGACGGTGGTCCTGAGCATAACCTCGTTATTATCTATCGAGGTTATATCATATCCTTTCCTCGCCAGGCAAAGCGCCATCATTCCTCTGCCTGAGCCTATATCCAGTATCTTGCCGCTCAACGGCCCGGCTTTCTCCAGTACTAATTCCTTGTTCCAAAGAAAATCCAGGCCTTTCCCCCGGTAAAGCGCATATCTCGCTTCAAAAACCTTTCGCGCTGCTTCTATCTCCGCGTCGGTCAACCGCGCCATGTACCTCATAACTATCATCCTTCCCGGACCATGCTTCTATCCCGCCCCTATCGACGTAACGGCCTCCCAAGCCTCCCTGATAGCCCGGGTAGTCACGTTCTCGGCATATTCGATTATGGTCTTCCCCTCTACCATGGCCTTCACAACGTCCTCATCGAACCCGATCCTGGCTATCACATCTATTTTCTCACCACAGCAATAAGCTCGTATATCGTCGGCCATGCGTTCGTTCAGGTCATATTTATTTATTATGAACATGACGGGCACGTTGAAATGTCTTGCCATGGCGACCACACGCTTCGCGTCATGTAACCCCGACAGAGTAGGCTCCGTGACCACAATAGCCGCGTTCGCTCCGGAAAGGGACGCGATCACCGGGCACCCGATGCCGGGAGAACCATCCACTATGACCCATTCATGCCCATCTTTTTCAGCGATCTCTTTTGCTTTGCCCTTGACCAGGCTTACAAGCTTACCCGAGTTCTCTTCGGCTATGCCCAACCTGGCATGGACCATAGGACCAAACCTCGTATCCGAGACGAACCACTCGCCCGTTACGTTCTCTTTCATCTCAATGGCTTTTTCCGGGCAGATAAAAGAACAGAAAGCGCATCCTTCGCACGAAATGGGGTCGACCTTAAAATCGGCAGTTACTGCCCTAAACCTGCATATGCCCCGGCACAAACCGCATTTCACGCATTTCTCCGGGTTTATCTCCGCGGTTTTCCCGCTCTTGAACATGCCATTCTGCCTTGTTGCCGGATCAAGCAATAGATGAAGGTCGGCCGCGTCAACATCACAATCCACCATGACCTTGCTCCGCGCGATAGCGGCAAAAGACGCGGTTATGACGGTCTTCCCAGTACCCCCTTTTCCACTTATGACAACTACCTGCTTCATCTCGACATCTCTTCCTCAAGTTTTTTCACCAAACCGGCGAATTCGTCCCTATACTCAGGGAACGCTTCCACAATGGATATCCCCCTGGAATATTCAGCCGCTATCTCTTTACTGAACGGGATCTTCATGAGCACAGGTATCCCCTCTTGCGCGCAATATTCCTCCGTTCTTTCGTCACCCAAACCATGGCGGTTTATGACCACACCGAACGGTATGTCCATTTTCTTTATGACTTCCACGGTCAGCCTGAGGTCGTGTAGACCGAAAGGCGTGGGTTCTGTGACCAATACACAGGCATCAGACCCGTGTATGGCCGTTATAACAGGGCAAGTGGTCCCCGGCGGAGCATCGACAATGACCGTCCTCCCCTTATTAAGCTTGTGCTTCACGGCCCGTATCACGGGAGGCGACATGGCTTCACCTATATTCATCCTGCCATGCACGAATTCGAGCTCTCCACGATACCCGACCTCGACAACGCCAACCTTTCTTTTCTCTTCTTTGATGGCGTTCTCGGGGCAAAAATACCTGCATGACCCGCAACCGTGGCAGAGTTCCCGGAACACAAGTGCCCTGCCCGCGGTTCTACCTGAACCAGGAAGAACTGCTATGGCATTATACGCGCATACTTCAGCGCATCTGCCGCATAACGTACATATATCCTCATCGATCCTGGGCACATAAATGAACACATCTTCCGTTCTTTTTATATCAGGTTTGATAAAAATATGGGCGTTGGGTTCCTCCGCGTCGCAATCCAAAAGCTGCACCGGTCCCGGGAGGGATAGGGCCAAGGCCGTACTTACCGTGGTCTTCCCTGTTCCGCCCTTACCGCTGGCGACGGATATTATCATTGTCCTTCCTCTTTTTGCGTACCGAAATGCGGCTCCACACTGGGACCGGCGGATGTCTTCGTTCTTCCGGCCTTATAAGCGCCTATAGCGTCCTCTACGGTCCCGGAAACCCCCGTTATCACCTCTATGCCCGAAGCGGACAATGTTTGAAAAGCGTTGGGACCCACATTACCGGTAAGCACAGCCTTTACTTTCTGTTGGGCCATATACTGTCCGGCCCTTATACCCACGCCTCCAGTTCCGTCCCTGTCGCTGTTCTCGACAAATTCTTTTTCACCCGACTCGGTATCAAATATCAAAAAATACCCGCATCTTCCGAACCTGGGGTCTACACGCGAATCCAGGCTGTCTTTTTCCGCCGTGATACATATCCTCATTTTCCTCTCCTCGCTTCAATGCCCGTCACCATGATCACATACCGTTTTATCCAATCCGTATCCCTTTCCCGCTCCGGGCTTACAGGAACTGTCCCCTCCATGGAGCTTACCCTTTGCCATTTCTAGCATAACTTCATCGATCGCCCCGTTCACTCCTACAATTACCTGTATACCTCTCTCGGAAAAAAGTTGTATGGCCCTCTGCCCCATACCTCCGGCAATTATGCATTCAACGCCTTTTCCGCCCAGGAATTCCGGGAGAAACCCCGGATGATGCCCCGGGTTCGATATCACTTCTTTAACGCCAACCTTGCCTTCTTGTATATCAACTATCGTGAACGAAGGACATCGGCCGAAATGCTCGGATACGACCTCTCCGTCCGTGGAAATAGCGATCTTCATGTCTTCCCCCATTCTTCTGTCTATTACTGTTCGTCGCTCTTTTCCAGTTCGGCTATACGCGCGCGGATATCCCCGAGCTGCGCTTCAAGCGCCTCCGCTTCCGCCTTGAGCATGCCCTTTTCCTCCCGGGCCGTCACATGTCCGGCTGGATACCCATAATATCCGGCCCTCTGCCATCCCGTAAGTCCTGTCGCGTAGTATCGATTCCTCCGCCCGCGACCACCGCGGCCTCTTATTCCCATTCCTCCGCCCGCGACCACCGGACGATCTGAAGGCATTACGCAATAGCCCCTGCCCCCGCCTGTCATCGGCCCCACACCAGCGGGACCCGTTCCGTCAAAACCTGGCATAGTACTCACCTCCTCTTTCCATCTTTATCCTTACACTTATCGCAAAGACCGTAAAACTGTATAAGATGGCCTTTTATCTCAAACCTGTATTTTTTCGAAAGACCTTTTTCCGCCCGTTCCAGGAACTCTATCTCATCATCGACGAATTCCGAATAATCTATCACCCTCCTGCACCCTGTACACACAAGATGATGATGATGTTTTGTTCCCGCCCCATTAACGGATTCATAACGCGCCCGTCCGTCCCCAAAATCGAACTTTGACAATAACCCCATGTCTGTAAGGACCTCCAGCGTCCTGTAAACAGTGGTAAGCCCTATCTGAGGACACATCTCGTGGACTTTCATATATATGTCTTCCGCGCTCAAATGCCCGGGCGTACACTGCAATACATCTATTATCGCTTTACGCGGAGCGGTGAACCTGTACCCGCACCCCCTGAACCTATGGCCCCAATTCTCCCCGCATCTTCCCGCTCTTCCCGCTCTTCCCTGCATATATTGCCTTCCTTGTTTATTGAAAATGGTTTTCATTATCAATTATACCTGACAAAACTGTTTTAGTCAATAAAAAACCGACCGATCTATATCAATACCGGTAAACAACAGATCTTGGAAAAAGTACTGAAGGAATATGCTATACAGCCGCGCGAGCGCGTTCCCGACAGTACTCTAGCGGACCGACTCGGTAACGCCCCTCTTTTATCAGAAGACTACATATGACATCGCCTTTTTAAGGATCCTTGTCTGCCTGCCCAGGTCCTCGATCGAGCGTATCTTAAGCCCACACTTACGCGCCTCCCGTATCTTCTCGACCGTTACCTCCCCAAATCCCGGCACGCGAAGAAGCCTGGACACCTCGTCCCGGTTAACATCCACGGGGAAGAACTCGGGATGCGCTTTAGCCCAGGCCTCCTTGGGATCGCACTCGAGAGAGAGCTTCCCCCCGGATCCGAACGGTATTTCGTCGGCGGTAAAACCGTATTTGCGCATAAGCCAGTCAACCTGGTAAAGCCTGTGCTCCCGCGTCAACAGATCGGCGTTGCTTCCGCCCGACACCTCTCCCGGAAGGTCCGACGCGCCCGCTCCGCGCTGGTACGCGCTAAAATACACTCGACAAAGACCCAGGTTCCTGTAAAGCCCCCATGACGCCTTGACTATTTCCTCGTCCGTATCGGAAGCCGCGCCGACAACGAATTGTGTCGTCTGTTTTACCCGCGAGAACTCTCCTCCTCTGGCTGTAAGACGGCTAATAAGCTTCAAGGGACGCACTATATCATTCTTAAAATCCTTTGTCGTACTGAGTTCCCGGAACCTGGCCGCCGTAGCGGTCTCAACATTTATCGACACCGCCGTAGCGAGGGACAGGCTCCGGCGCACAGCCGCGTCTGACGCCCCGGGTATGATCTTCAGGTGTATATATCCCCTGAATCCACTACGTCGCAGGGCCCCGGCGGTCCTGTTGATGCCATCCATCACAGCGTCGGGCTTTCCTCCTACACCGCTTGACAGGAAAAGTCCGCTCACCTTGCGCGCCCTGTAATATGAAAGGAACGTCCGGGCCAGTTCTTCCGGAACGAGGCCGCACCTGGGGACATCTCTACCCGCCCTTAGAGGACAGTACTTGCAATTATTAACGCATTCGTTGGAAAGGAGCGTTTTGAACAAAAATGTCCGTCGCCCGTCGGGGAACGTGACCGGATATATCCACTTATCGGTCTCTGAACGTTTACGATGTTCGTCCTGTCGCGTAGCGCACGCGCAAGCCAGGTCATATCGCGAATCCCTTGAAAGGACCCTGAGCTTCTCATTCGTATCCATCGTTTTCTTTATCATCACCATACAGGCCCTCTTACGCCCCCCGCAGGTCTCTCACCATTTCGTCTTCAGTCACCCCTGATCGCCTATTACTCGAACATTTTCACGGCCCAGGTATACATAGCTAATATAACTAACCACCACACATAGTGGGCTATAACCCGAAGGGTTATTGAAAGGCCGGATATACACCGGAGATACGACAACCTTACCATGTCCTGTTTTTTCGTCGTATGATGAGCGATGTGGCGTGAGCGAGTTCCGCAGACCAAGGGCTGACCGAAAGTCGAGGACTGTTTGAGCTGTAGCCACATCCCGGATCATACTTCTTATCTATAATAGATAAGATCTTTTACAGGTTTAGCTGGGGCTGAACCTGCCCTCTTAAAACAAAAAACCTTCGGCGGATCGCTAACCCGCCGAAGGTTTTACTTTTTTACCGTCCAGGTTCCCCCTTCGAACTCAGGACCTTCCAGCAATGTCTATCAAAGTTTACCCCTGAACAGCTCCTTTGTCAAATACCGTTGCCATGCCAGTGAGTTACTTTACGGAAACTATCTTTACCTCGAACAAGAGGTCTTTACCCGCCAACGGATGGTTAAAATCTATGACCACGACATCATCCCTGACCTCCGATATCCTTACGGGCACCACCCCGCCATCCTGCTGCTCGGCCTGGAGCATTATACCGGCCGCGGGTTCCATGCCCTCGGGAAGCCTCGAACGCGGTATTTCCCGGAAAGCCTCGCCCCTGATCTCCCCATACGCTTCCGCCGAAGGGACCGTAATCTTTCTCTCTTCGCCCGTCCTCATACCTTCCATCCTTTTGGTAAGCCCCGGGATAAGCCCGCTTTCCCCCTGAACATACTCAAGCGGCTCCTTGCCCCTGGAAGTATCGACCACCTCTCCATCAACAGTCAAGGTATAATCGAACGTTACCGTTCTCCCTTTTTCCACCGTCATATCTCCCCCTTCCGCGTTGGCGCATCCATAGATGCTGCTTATAGTGATAACTACCGATAGCAGGCGTATCAAGCGCCCCATACATATCCTCCACTCATCGACAAAAAAAAAGACCGCAAGTCCAGATGTCTCGAACCTGCGGTCCTGTGTATCCAAGCTTTCCTGCCGGCGCCCGCTAACACCGCGCCACGTCCTTTATTCCATGCTACACCCGGCCGTAACGATTGTCAAACGTTTTGCGGCCGCGTACCGGTATCAGAACAGGAACACCGCGGCGGCAAGCACCGTAGTAAAACTCCCGTCGCTGTTTATTACAGCCGTTTGCGTTATACTGTTCGCCCGGACTATCTTATCGCTCAGCTGGTAGATCTTCTTATTCTCGTCCCACGATTTCTCCTCGTCGAACTCAAGCCCCAGGGTGGAAGCAAGCATGGCCGTCGCGAGATCCTCCGCGTAATCACCAGCCGTCTTTTCGTTCTGTCCATACGAATGATGTTCACTCAGGTATCCATAAGCGTTGGCGTCGGCGGGGACCGCGCACCCTACACTCGCGGCTACGAGCCTGTGTGGCTCGTTCGAAGAACATCTGGCCATGACCGTGAACGTTATCATCCCTGCCTGAAGCTCTTTTATCCCTTCGTTCCTGGAAACCACCTGGCACGACGGTGGAAGTATGCTGGATACCGTTACGAGGTTACATCTTTCTATCCCCGCGTCACGGAGCGCCAGCTCAAAACTCCTGAGTTCCGCCTTATGCGTACCTACACCTTTGGTAAAGAAAACCCTTTTTGGAACAAACTCATCTTTTCTGGTTAAGATGGACATTTTCCTCCTTAAGATTTAATGATACGCTCATCGTCAGCTCACATTGTGCATATTTTACAACAAAAGACGCGTAGGGGAAGTATTTTTATCGTTTTTTTTCATTTCGCGATCTTATCGTGGGTCCGCGCGCCTCCCGTTCCGCTCATACTACCGTCAAGAACGACCATATTCGCCGATCAGGCTTCCGGCAAGAACAGCCACACACCCGGGATGAAGAGATGGCATGTCCGGCGCCTTTCCTCCTCAAGATAAATGTTCCCTCTATAGGCTATCCCTGCTATAATGATTAATGTTATCACGGCCACTATCCATGTCCACACGGACTTTTCCGCAACATGCTTGTGATAATGACCTTAAAACCCACACACAGAAAAGGCGGTGTTCGATATGAGGACCGGAGAACTTGCTGAACTTATCGGAGGGGTCGTTGACGGGGATGGCCAGATCGACATAACGGGCTTGGGCGGCATCGATAAGGCACGCGAAGGTGACCTTACTTTCGCCATGAACGAGACTCTTCTTTCTAAGGCCGAAAAGAGCGGGGCATCATGCGTCCTGACCGGGAAGGACATGCGCAGGTCTTCTAAAACCCTTATTCGCGTAAGCAATCCAAAACTTTCGTTCCTTATCATCTACAACACGTTCAACACTCCTAAGGACAGAGAATCGTTCATACACCCTCTCGCGAATGTAGCCAAATCGGCCGAGCTTGGCAAGAACGTCTGGATCGATTCCGGAGCGTCAGTGGGAGAAAAGGTCAAGATAGGCGATCATGTGATAATCGAAAGTAACGCCAGTATAAAAAAGAATTGTGAAATAGGTTCGTTCTGCCACATCCACCCGAATGTCTCTATTTATGAGAATTCCGTACTAGGCAAGAACGTAACACTGCATAGTGGCGCCACTATAGGCGCGGACGGGTTCGGCTATGTAAAAGATAACGGCAAGATATACAAATTCCCGCAACTTGGGGCCGTTATCATAGAGGATAATGTCGAGATAGGCGCGGGCACGACCGTGGACAGGGGCTCACTGGGTGACACCGTGATAGGCGCGAACTCTAAGATCGACAACCTCTGCCAGATAGCCCACAACGTCAGGATCGGCAGGAACTTCCTCATGGCCGCCCAATGCGGTATATCCGGCAGCACCGTTATAGGGGACGATGTGACCATCGGCGGACAGGTCGGGCTGTCCGACAACATAGTCATAGGGAACAATGTTACTGTCGGGGCCAAAAGCGCCGTTATAAAGGATGTCCCCGACGATTCAATAGTATGGGGCATCCCGGCAAGGCCGATAAGCCAGACAAAACGCCAAATGGCAGTCCTGTCGTGGCTATCCAAGAATTTCAAGCTTCTGAAGAAAATGTCGGACTGACCCTGTTCCTCAAAGAAAAGGATTATCCCCGAGTAACCTGGTGAGCTTCCATTCCCCTTTTTCTTTCTTAAAAACAAAAGTAGAAACGCCCTCGGTCATTACTGAATTCCCGGCATCCTTGTCCTGAACGGTCTTCTGCCACTTGAACCCTAAGGCGATCGTATCCCCTTCACGAGAAACTTTGTCCATGAAATGATCCATTCCAAGCACTATGGAATCATAATATGACTCCGCGACGCTATTGGCCAATTGCATACGGTCCGGGGCATAATCATTGGAAACGACAGCAAGGAACCCGGAAATGGTAAAATTTTCGTAGGCATCGATGACTCTGGACACAAGCTCCTCTCCGAGCTCTCTGTCGACGGCGCTTATGTCCTTCCCCTCAACGGGCGCGCCCATGCTCATGGCCGTAACGGAGAACATGATCAGCGTAACGATAGACATGGCAAGTACTTTTGTCCTGGTCATAAAGCGCCTCCTAAAAGTTGGTGGCAATCTTGATTATATATCTGTCTTCGGTATAACTCTGCGTGCCGTCCTCGTGGCGGTACATGTTATCCTCGAACCTGAACGTTAATCTTGTAGCGCGTTTTTTGTCTATAGTAAAGACGAGTTCAGCATAATTCCTTGTGTTCGTAAGATTACTGGCCGGGCCCGACCCGTCGAACTCGTGAACATTATTGGACGCCCGGAACACACATCTATCGCTTATATCGTAGTTCACGCTAAAAGCGTTATTGAAGGTGACATCCGGGTTGCTATCGGTCTTGACCGACCTGAAATCGGTGGAAATATCATCGGACACATATAACCGTCTTCCGAAAAGCTTGAACTCTACGCCAAAGTTGACAAGTATGCGGTTGAACAGTTCCGTCCCCGAACCGTTATTGGCTATATCCAGGTATTCTCTGTATTCATATCCGAACCCATAGTTCATCTTGCCGCCATCGAGCGTATCGTTCACCGCGAAACCAAAAGTGTTCGTCTGGGATTCCAATGTATTATACCTGTCATCCGAGTCCCGGTTAAGCAGGTTGACATAGGGTCTTATTGAGAATTCGGGCTTCCCCTTCAACGGCCTTATATGCGCCGACATATATTTCTCGTCGTTCGTGGTCCTTTTCGCCTGTTTGCTCCCGGGAAGATGGTCCCAGTAATAGTTCTGGACCAGTGAAATGCTCAGGCCCGGCAATATCTTCCAATCAAAACTTACCTGGTGTTGCTCTTTATCCGGCATGGCCGATCCCGCGTCCGTATAGAATTTAGGGGTTACGTAATAGTACAGGTATTTTACGCGTGCGTCCTTAATCTTGAGTTCGGGTTGCAGCCTGAACGCGGAACCGTACTGCGTATCACATAAAGGATCCCTTTCGTTGTACCTGTACGCACTCTGCGCGACCTCATAGGCCACCTTGAAGTCTTTTACCGGGGACATCTCCCCGTCGATACTCCCGACGGTATTGTTCATATCGATCGCGGACGTATCCTGGTCTATGCTGCCCTTATCGTCCTGGGAGGTGACCGCCTGTACTCCTAGGCTGAAAAAAGGGAAACCGTAATTATTGCGGAACACATACTCGGCCATGCCGCCTACAACATTCCTCTGGTACATGTTACTGGAAGGATCCGCCTGGCTCTTTCTGCCGGCCACGAACCTGTATGTTTGTCCTTTTTCATGTGCTATCTTTACATTGAGGCCCTCCAGGCTCTGTCCCAGGACGAATTGGCTGAAATCGCCATAGAAGTCGCCGAACTGCACCATGTTGTCCTTATTAAATACCCGCAGGTCCAGCTGTTTAAGCCTTACGTCTTTCCGGCTTTCTATGCGGTGGTCGTCCGTTTTTCTGAAGAATGTCTGCCCTTCGAAACTATAATCATCCCATAGCTTTTCCTGGATGTTCAGGTTAAGCTCCGTCACGGAAAACCCTCCCTCTTTGAGGAAAGACTTGTCTTTGTTCCCATAAACGTTATTGGCGTTAAACTCCTGGGATATGGTCCCGCTTATGCGCCCCGACCTGTCCGGCCCGTATTCTCCGTATGATCCAAAGTCAAAAAGGTCCTTGACCCGATCCTGTACGGTGAATGACGCGTTCTTGGCGTCACCGTTCCCTCCCTGGTTCCCTCCAAGATAATAAACCTCCGCGGCATATGACCACGGTACCGCTAACATCAAAGATAACCCAAAGGAAACCGCGCTTATCTTGCTTATACCCTTCAACTTCACACCTCTTTCTTATGTTAAATACCCGCCCCTGCCTGAATATGCCTGTATCGCGGATACATATCCTTTAATTTGTGGCTATGTTCCTGCTGCCATCCGTCTGGATGGCATAATCAAAAGTAACGGTCGAGCTCACGCCCACGTTGTCCGTATAATTCGTTATACGCACCTTGCCGTAATATCCCTCCGACGTACGTATAAGGTACACTTTCCCCGGCAAGGGATTGACCGTTCCGGCATCTACCACATCCGGGGCCGTCGTAAGCTCTCCGTAGGTATATGTGGCGGTAACGTCCTGTATCCTTGCCCCGTTCTGTGACCAGAACTGGTCCGCGTATTCGAGATCTATGTCGGCGTTGGGGTTCCCACCCTGGCCGGGCGCTACGTCGGGATTACCGGCGGTGAAGTCAAAACCCCTCGCCCCGGCCGGCCCGCCGGGAACACAAGTGACAGTACCCTGCCGCGTGCTTATAGGCGCGCCTCCAGAGGATAATCCGCCGTTTTCTTCGGTATCACCCGCGCCAGGCTGCACCGGGTTGCGTGAGTTCCTGGCTTCCGTTATCTGCTCTACCACGCTCTGGCTGAGCCCGCTGGCCTCGGCTATTTCGGGCGAAAGCGTGGCGTAAATAAGGTTCCCCCGCAAGTTATACAGTTTCATTTTCCCGTCCTCGAACACGAACACCATTACGGTATTCCCGGACGTCCTCTGCTGCTGGCCCGTTTTATATACTACTTGGGACTTGTTCCATTTCGTCTCGACCGAGAAATAATCCCTTCCTTTCTCTATGCGATTGATGAAGATGCTGAGGCGTATATCATTGAACATATCGAAATCGAACCTTAGCCCCTCCTCGAGGAAAGTCTTGTTACCGAGAAAATCTTTCGATATATACGGCGCGAAGATAGCCAGGCTTTCCCGCTCATAAGCCTCGGCAAGTTTTGTAACGGTTTCCACTATGAGCTGGGTATAATCCATGTCCTTGTAAACAAGTGTCTGCCCCGGCGCCAGGAGGTCGAGGGTTATATCGTCTGACGAATTCATTTTAAGCCTTATGACCGGAGAATACGGCCTGTTCGCGAACGGCCTGAACCTGTACTTGAAATGTCCCTCGAGCGGGAGTTCTCTCCATGCCTCACCGTCTTCCGCCGCGAGTATCACGCGTACATCATGGAGGTTATCAATATATCCCTCAACCTCTATTTCGCCGTCCATGAGGTCGTTGTTCATAAGCGTCACCTCGCCGGAAGTCCTCGGCAGAACAACCGTATTCACCCGTACACCGCCCACATTATAGCCCAGGGACTTGTAATAATCGTCTTCTTCCTTTTTGCGTCTCTCTTCTTCCTGCCTTGCCAGCTCTTCCATCTTTTTTTTGTTCTCTTGACTCTGGGCTTCCTCCAACTTCTTTTTGGCAGTCTCCATGGCCTTCTGGCCCTGGACAGAAACAACCTTGTATATACCGTGTTTCCCCGGGGCCGGGGAAGCGTAGAAAGAAAGCCACTTGTCGAATATCGGGCTATCCTTGGCAAGTTCCTCCATTATCACATTATACTCGTATACGGCTTTATTGTACTCACCCTCGCTGAACGCTTTTTCTATCCTGTCATTTGCGTCTTTTATTTTCGGCAGGAGTACAAGGAAATCGTTTATCGTGTCCGTCATCTTATAAGTCGTGTTCTCTATGAACCTGTTGATGGACTGGTTATCGGTCCCCGTCCAGTACATATAGCTCATCCATTCGGTACCGAATTTATCGACCTCATTCTTGATACCTTCATCCGGAAAGTTGTTGGCAAAATCGTACATGAACGCTATCCCCGGTTTTCCCGCGTATTCGGTCAGTACTTTTCTCCTCATTTTTTCGGCTAGTGCCTCCAATCTGGCTGATTTGGCGGCTT
This sequence comes from Candidatus Omnitrophota bacterium, assembly GCA_028715965.1. NCBI lineage: Bacteria > Pseudomonadati > Candidatus Omnitrophota > Candidatus Omnitrophota bacterium. The sequence goes on from JAQUQS010000003.1 coordinate 122,517, forward strand.
TGTCATACAGGCTGATCAATGCGTCCCTTTTCTCCCCCAAATAAGCCCCGACTTCATCGGCCGTCCTGCCTTCGGCGAACATCTTTTTTGTCTCGCCCTGCAGTCTCCAGACCATATCACCGGAACTATATTCGTCCCTCGATATCTTCATCCCCACGCCCTTACACTCGTCAATGACCTGCTTCCTTAACCCCTGCGCCTCACGAAGCGAATTGAGCGCCCCCTGAGAATCAGTAACAAAGGACTTGGCGGCATCAAGAGCGAGTGACTTCTTCCGATTGAACTCATTCTCAAGATTATTCACGTTCTTCTCCGCGTTCTCTATGCTCACGTTCATCATGCCGATCATCTTTGGGTTTTTGACCTCCACCGACGCGATACGTTTCATAAGCGGTGCCGCGATACCTTCTCCATTCCCGCCGAGGCTCGCGATCTGCCCCAACAGGCTTCCTATATCGTTCCTGGCGCTTTCCCCCAGGTCGGAATACTCGCTCATGGAACGGTCTAATATGCTTATCGTGAACTCGCAATATTTCGCGATCCTGCCCAGGATCTTCGCTTCGTTCCTGAGTTTGGTCACATCCATACCCATTATCTCGCTCTCGGTATAAACGCTCACCGAGGGATAGTTCGGACTGGGGGACAGCATCCTGAGCCCGCTAGTATCACTCGTCGCCATTTCCTCCATTCTGCGGTCTATCTCATTACACCGCTGCGAGTATGACTGTACGGTCGAGGAAAGCTGGGCCAAAAGCTGTCTTTTTATCCGTTCGGCCTCTTCAGCGCTGCTTACAATTATCGGGGCAACCGACTTAACCGGCACTTGTGCCATGTTCTGTATTTCCGACCTAAGCGCTTTTTCTTTCTCCTCGGCCTCTTCCTGCGAGGCCTTATTGATACGCTCCTGGAGTTCTTTTATGCGATCGCTGAGCCTCTGGACCTCGGCATTAAGTTCGGGGAAGACATTCTCGACCTCGTTGTTGGCTTGGTCGAGCTTCTTGCGCAACGCTATCATTTTATCCTGCGCCTTCTTTATCTCCTCGAGCACCATTTGGAATTTACGGTATATGGCCCCCGTATCCCCCAGCTTGTCCCCCTGTTTCAGGGCCTCGTCCTTTACCTCATCCAGATCCATTCCAAGCGTTTCGTTTATTTTTTCAAGTTCCGGCAGCGTTCTCACAGCTTCATCGCTCAGACCTTTTATGGCCACGTCATAAGGCGTGCTGTATTCTTTCTGCAAACTGTCAGAGTGCAGCTCCAACCGGCAGGAAAGCAGTATCATCATGACGGCTTTACGATAAAAACCCATCACGAGGTTTATCTTGCCGTATGTCTCGATACCCAGCGCTATGGTCGACTTGACAAGATTCTTCTGCAGGATATCCCTCATCTTCGCGTCAAGCTGTCTTAATTCCACCGCGGCCTTTGATATCTCCTCCACTGTCTTGGGATAATCTTCCAGGAACTTTTTAGCGCGCGCGTGATCTTCGCCTATTACGTCAAGATGCCTCTGGGCCTCTCTTATCTCATCCTTGAGGAAATCCATATTCTCGGCATGAACGTTCCAGACAAGAATACTGGAGATCATAATGGATAAAGTAACCACTTTTTTGAACATGTGATTCTCCTTCATGTAAGGTATGTTCTTGATACGTTGTATTCCCTGATCCACACGGTTAAATGACACCAGGATTATACAATATTGGTTTGATTTTTTGAAGCGTTTTGTTAAGAAATAATTAAGATTTAAGAATTTAGACGTTGATGGATACTTTTCGTGATACGATCAGAGCAAACCGACTACGCCCATGTTTTGCTTGTATATTTAGGGCGGGATCAACACTTACCTGTGGTGGGTTCTCTTCCTGGCCTCGCCGGTCTTCACATGCGTATCCCTGTATCTTTTCTGGCAGGTATCTATCTCTTTGCTAACATCAATATCGTACTGCATGCCAAGCTCTTTGTACTTGAATTCCGCGGTACGAAAATAATCCTCGGCGTGTTCATACATCCTCTGTGCCTTCCCGGCTCGGCCGTGGTATGCCCTATCTCCGCGTTCGGAGTCCCTCAAACCCTTCTGGTAACTTTCATAAGCATCTGAAAGCCTCGGGTCCCTGCACATATCAATATCGCCGTCCGCGCGTGAGATCACCGCGCTAAATAACGAACCTATTATGCATATGGTCACGATATATCCCGGCATCTTTTTCATGACACACCTCCCCCGCACATGTAATCGCAAGAACGGGAACAGCCGCTCACGCCGGCCGTTCCCGACCGTTACTCCACGATACGACAAAGAACTACGCTCGCTATTTCTTATTAAGCTCGGCCATGTAAGCGTTCATCCTGTCGGTCAAGGCCTTTATCGAAGAACTGAGCGCGCTTATCTCGTTCTTGATCGCGCCGGCGTCCTTGCCCATCATCTCAGCTATAGGTATAGCCTTGAGCTTAGCCTGTAACTTTTCCAGTTCAGGCTTTTTTGCTTCTATGGCCTTCTTATATTGGGTGACCATATCCTGGAGCTGTTTAGCGTCCATTTGTTTCGCTTCCTGTTTTACCTCGGCTATAGGTTTATCCTCACTGACATTCGAAGCACACCCGGCCGAGATGAGACCTGCGACCAGAAAGCTGACCATGAGTAAGCGTCCTTTTATCATTCCTCCCCCTTTTCCCCTCCCTGTTCCAATTATAATCCTCTCAGTCATAAATCGGAACTGATTTATACTGATTTTTACAACAGAGTCCATTCTTCCTCGGAAGTTAAAATACCCATTGACATCGGGTTTTTTAGATGCTACACTTTCGCGAGATACCTGAAATGCCTGTTTTTGTTCCTTTTTAATATTTTATTCCGCTCTACCGTTTACCGAAACGATGAAAAATAAGAAATTTTTCCTGATAACATTCGGTATCATTTGCGTTATTCTTTCGTGTTTTCCCGCGATGGCCGAAGACAAAAAGGGGTCCTCTGACCTTGTTTCCGACATGGCCATGCTGATGCTCCAGATCGGTATAGTCCTTTTCGCGGCATGGGGAGGCGGCACCTTATTCAAAAAATTCAAGCTGCCGGAAGTGCTCGGGGAGATAGTATCCGGTATTTTCATAGGGCCATACCTTCTTGGGGCCCTGCCGCTTCCTTCGTTCCCCAACGGGTTGTTCCCCCTCCATCCGGGACTACCGATATCTATCGAGCTGTACAGCCTTTCGGTAATAGCCTCTATCATCCTCCTTTTCCTTGTAGGGGTGGAGACCGATGTCGAAATGCTTTTCCGTTTTTCCGTCACAGGCCTTGTCGTAGGCATCGGCGGCGTTATCATAAGCTTCCTGGCCGGCGCTTTTGGGGGCGCGATCTTCATGAGTTACGTACTTGAAAGGCCTCTGGACCTTTTACAGCCTATACCACTGTTCCTGGGAGTTATCTCGACAGCCACGTCCGTTGGCATTACCGCCAGGGTACTTTCCTCCAACCGGAAGATCGACTCCCCTGAAGGCGTGACCATCCTGTCGGCCGCGGTGATCGACGACGTTCTCGGTATAATAGCCTTCGCCGTGGTCATCGGCATTATCCGTAGCGGACACGTGGTGTGGCGTGACATATCGATAATATCGCTCAAGGCTATAGGGATCTGGTTAGGCTTCACCGTGCTGGGACTGACGTTCTCACGCCAGATCAGTTCCTTCCTGAAAAAATACTTCAGTGACAGGTCCACGATGGCCGTTATGAGTTTTGCCCTCGCACTTCTTCTGGCCGGCATATTCGAAAAATCCGGCCTTGCCATGATAATCGGGGCGTATGTTATGGGCATCTCCCTTTCAAAGACCGATATTTCTTTCGTAATAAGAGAAAATCTTGATGTTTTGAACAAGTTATTCGTACCGCTCTTTTTCTGTGTTATGGGTATGTTGATAGATCTGCGAGAGCTTTTCCACCCCGCTGTCATATATTTTGGTCTTCTCTATACGCTCTTGGCGGTCATCGGCAAGATAGCGGGTTGCAGCATACCATCCCTCTTCTTGAATTTCACCCCGCGTGGGGCCCTCAGAATAGGTGTCGGAATGGTACCCAGGGGCGAGGTGGCCCTTATCATCGCAGGTATAGGACTCGCGTTGGGCTTCATCCCCCACGACGTCTTCAGCCTGGCTATCATCATGACGTTCATAACCACGCTTATAACGCCTCCCGTCCTGGATACACTCTTGCGTTCGGACAAACCCGCCCTCCGGAGATCACAACAGGTCAAAAAAGGGACTGAAACGATAAAATACACTTTGCCTAACCCCGAGACCACGGAACTTATTCTCACCAAGATAGTCGCGGCGTTCGAAAGTGAGGGCTTTTTTGTCCATCGCATCACGATAACAGATACGCTTTACCAGATACGCAAGAACGACATCTTTTTCTCGATGAGGCAATATCCGCATGAACTGGTTTTTGAGTGTTCCGGGGATGATACATATCTCGTCCATACAGTATTTTACGAGGTCATAGCCGAACTCGAGGAGCTCATCAAGAATCTTGAGTCCGTTTCCGACAAGGAAAAGATAGCCCGGGATATCTTCGGCCATACGTCCTCGGGGTCCAGGGAAAAACTGAACCTTTACCAGATCATCAAACCCTTGGCGGTAACAACCACCCTGAGCGGCGAGACAAAGGATGAAATACTGGCGGAGCTGGTGGACCTACTTGTGCGGGCAGGCGAACTTCCGATGGAAAAACGTGATGTGGTCCTCAAGGACCTCCTGGAAAGAGAGGCTACCATGTCCACCGGGATGCAGGACGGCGTGGCTCTTCCACACACAAAGACAATGGCCGTCGACCACCTTATATCCGGCGTAGGCGTAAAAAAAGACGGGGTGGAATTCGACGCCCTTGACAGGAAGCCGGCACAGATATTCGTTATAACGCTCGCGCCGAAAGCGAACCAGGAACCATACCTTCAATTCATGGCCGAAGTGACCAAGGTCTTGATAAATCCGGAAGCCCGGAAAAAGATATTATCATGTTCCACGGATAAAGAACTCTTCACCACACTTACGTCCTCGACTTGATACGTCGCCTTACCCGGATCAGATATAATCAGGCGAACCATACTTGGTAAAAAGACCCTTGTCGCTCGAGATAACCCTTCTCACGGGCATGTGGCTTGGGTGGGCCGCGTTGTGCAGCCATGACCAGGCGTTCTCCGCTTCTTCAGGCTTGAAATACAAGGTCTCGGCCATAACGAATACTGACCCTGAAAGTATCTCACTCATCACTTTTGTCCACGAATGGGCCCCTATGACAGCGATAAGCTCTATATCGCCCATATGTTCCTTTAGGAACCCGAAGACTTCCCATTCCGACTTTAGGTCCGCTCCGTCCATATTCGTGACATCCGCGAAGAGCCTTAACTTCTTTCCCGCCCGTCGAACCGCCTCTTCCATTTCAGGAAGGAACGCTTCTACCTCACTAGGTGCCAACTTACCGGTAACTTCGAACCCGAATACATTGGAGTATCCGCGTTCGACCTTCTTAATTCCCATGGCGTGCCCCTTCCCTGCGGGTTTTCCTACAAACAACCGACCTTATTCATCGCGGTCTTTATCCTGCTAAGTCCTTCTTCTATCTGGGCGCTGTCAAGAGCGTAGCTTAGCCTGATATGTCCCGGCGCGCCGAACCAATCCCCCAGATAAGCGATCACGTTATGTTCATAATAAAGTGTGGTTATGAACTCCCTGGCGTTCTTACACTTGGGTAATATATAGAACGCGCCCTCCGGCTTCCATAGTTCGAATCCCAGGTCGCAGAAACCCTTATAGATCAAGTCCCGGCGCTCACGCCATATCGCCTGTTGCTTGACAATATATTCTTTCGGCGCGGCCATCGCGCAAAGCGCCATATCCTGTCCCACAAGGTTAGTGTTCATGGAAGTGTGGGTTTTCAGCTCTATAACGGCATCAGCTACCTTCTGGTCGCTGCTCCATAGGTATCCGACACGTACACCGCACATGGCGTACGTTTTCGAGAAAGAGTTCACCGTTATCACATGTTCGCCCTGAAGATGATAGTTCTCTCTTTCGTATATAAGGTCCTTATACACTTCGTCGGATATTATATACACACCAAGCTGAGCGGTTATTCTCTCTATTTCCCTCAGGGTCTCTATAAGTTCAACACGGCCCGTGGGATTCGAGGGTGAGTTGATAAGAACAGCCTTACAATCTTTCACCTTCTTCTTGAAATCCTCGATATCTATCCTGCCATCCACGAGGTCGGTATATACCGGTTCCATTCCCGCAAGTTCGATTATCGGCGGATAAGAATAGTAATATGGTCTTGGAAGAAGCACCTTACCTTTCCCCCAAGCCCTGAAGATAAGATCAAGCGCCTCAGACGCCCCGTTGGTGATAACGAAATTCTCCGCGGTGGAATCGGCATACTCCCTGGACAGGGCTTCCCGCAATGGAAGTTCCCCCTGTATAAGTCCGTACCTGAGATCCTTCCTTATGTCAATGCCCTCTATGGCTTCTTTAGGCGGCGGCAGGTCCGGTTGGCCTGAACCGAAACTTATAACTCCATTACCCTGCTTGCCGATAAACACCGATGGGCTTTTAAGATCAAGTTTTTTATCCACGTTTTATCCTTACTTTTTGTTGTATCCTCACCGGATATAAGTTACCGTTCATTTATTGTAATATGCCCACACCCTAAATTCAACAGAAGAAAGACCGCGCTATTTCCGGTCTCATATCAAAGTTCTCTTGACCAGGTCTTTCCACTTGCCGGTCCATCCCTTCTCGTGTCCACACCCCTCCACTACATCCAGTCGCTCGAGCTGCCTGTCCCCGGTCCTGATAACGAATGTTTCCGCCACTTCCTGAGGCACCACGTTATCTTTGTCCCCGGAAAAATGCCGTTGGGGTATATCTGCTACTTTTCCGGCTACATCGATCGGGTTCAGGGATCCCCCTATCTGCCCGACCCTGTGTAGCTTATTGACCGCGACATGGTCGAGGTTCCCTGCGACCGTCACGATGCCAATGACATCCTCCCGTCTTGCCGCGATCAGAACAGCCACGGCACCGCCGCCTGAATAGCCTATTAATTTTACCTCTTTCGCCCCCGATAGGCTCTTCAACTCGTCGACGGCTTCACTCATCGAGGCTATCACCTCTTCCGAGAACCTCTTACCCGTCCAGTAACCGCTATCGTAGTTCTTTCCTCCTACATATTGGCACGGCCTGGCAAGATATGCCAGATTCGGGGAACCATCCGCGATCATCATCTTGAAGACCATAGGTGTCCGCGGGGTAGGGTCCGTTGAGACCGTCCTCCTGTTCTTCCAGGCGCGCCCGTCCCCCTCTATGTATATGACGATAGGAGCGCCTTTTTCGTGCACCCTCGCATACGACAGCAGCGTAAAATACGGCGTATCGATCCTGTGTTCGACAAATCCGTTCTTACCTGCCAGCTCTTTTACCGCGCGTGTCGCGTTCATGGCCGCTCCACAAACGTTGTTCCAGGAGAACAGGAACACGGCCAGAAAAGCGTAAAACATAAAAATGGAGGGCCTCACCAGCCCTCCATTTTCATGTTTCACTTCCGCATACGCTTTAAAAACTGTATTTGACAGTGACTGTACCATTGTGCGAAATATACTCGTCTTTGAGCGCTAGGTCATACCCCAGCTCCACGGTGGTGCTCAGGTATTCCGCCGTCAAGCTCAATCCGACATCATATGTGTTCCTGTCCGGCTTGGACCCGTTGGCCGTGAAAGATGGTCCGCCACCGGCAAATGCCGAATTGACCTCCACCTGTTCTCCCATGTAATCATGTAACCATTTAAAATACACTTCCGGCTTCATGTTGACCTTGTCCCACAGGAATGGATAAGCCGCTTTGAGCCCCAGCCCCTGCTCGAACTTATCGTATTCCTGTCCATCCACATTAAGGTTCAGCGAACCTGCCCCGTCCTCGGTATAATCATCAAGCCTGAGATGCACCCAGCTCAATGATGTGAACGGCGTGAATATAAAACCTTCGTAAGGATAATCGTACCCGATCTCGCCATATACCTGGTATTGCTGGCCATCGTATTCGGCTTCAGCGGTCCTGGATATAGCGCCAAAGTTTATATCCCTTGACCCTTTATACCAGTTCCACCCAAAAAGCCCTACAAGGTCGGCATAGACATTATCGTTGTCGACGAATACCGCGTCCGGGGTGTTATACTGCCCGTATACCAACCCTTGTACGCAGTTTATATCCGTATCGTTCACGTTCTGCTGTTTGGAATCTACCTTTGAATAGGCATACCCAAACCCTACGCCGATGTTCAGGGCTTCGGTCATAAGGCAATCATACCCGACAACAACTCCCATCATCCAGGATTTATACCCGTCTATCCCTTTGCGTTTGTCCTGGTCGGTATAGTTACCGAAACCTTTCGCCCATATGGTATTAGGTTCTTCCGCGCTTCCCGTGGATACGCCAGTCCCGCCGCCGATGCTCGACATGTGGGACACTATGGTCTGCGTCGCCCCTACACCTATATCATAAGTCGCGCTTCTCGCCCCATCGTCCACAGCCGGCATCAGATCGCTATAAGCCGAGTCAACTGCGGTCGCGCTCGTGAGCCCTTGTAGTTCGGACACGACCGTCGCCATATCACCCGTAGCACCAGCTGTATCGATCGACGCAAGCGTCTTGGCTACCGCGGCATCGTTACTTCCCGCAGCGGGGCTGACATAATCCGTAGCGGCCGTTATTACAAGGTTGTCTCCGGCGGCACTGGCCGAGGTAAAGGATAAAATAGTGCTGTTATCCGTAACGGGAATATCCGCCGCGACACCGTTCGTTCCCCCGTCGTTACCATCGACTATCGTAAGAGCCGAGCCTGTCTTCACGTACCCCGTAACGTTCACGCTAACAGTCGTGTTCGTATCTATGGTCGCGTCGCCTGTCACGTCTATATGCCCGTAGGATGTCGCGCTCGCTACGGTAGTTGACAATGTACCCGCGGCGGCCGGGGTCTGATCATATATCCCCCCTACGTCAAGCGTGTTCCCTGCCAGGGCCACATTTTCCGTAAGCGTATCCCCGGTAATGGAGCATCCTGTCCCGTCAACCGTGATGGTCCTGAGTACGGCAGATCCGCCCGTGCCGACACCGCCCGTGATGACGTTGGTCCCGTGAAGCACAAGGTCGGTAGTGGTGTTTGACGCCTGCTGGTTGGCTATATCCCCAGTTATGTCGACACCGCTGGCCAGGTCTATCGTAGTGCTGTTCCAGAGGCCTATAGGCATCCATACATCACCCTGGAAGTATATGGTATGGTTCTGCATAAGGTCTATGGTCGAGCTGTTAATAGCGTTGGTCTCCCCTATCGTTCCCGTGACGGTTATATCGCCCGTAGTATTATAGAACGCTACGGTACAGGTATTCGCCACAGCTGCATCTATACTTTTGCCCGCGTCGTTCCCTACGGTCGTGTTCCCCGCACGGAACACAAGCGCGCCGGTCGCCCCGTCAAATACGTACGCCGCATCGTTCGCGGCCGGGTCCACGGTAGCGCCCACCCCGATATGCGTCGCCGCCACGGCAAATACATCGGCCGGGCATAACACTACACCCAAAGCCAATGACAAGAACAATGATAAAGTTTTTTTACATACCCCGTACATACCCCCTCCTTTTCCCCTTTTACGCTAACGTTATTTGTAAATCATGCAACAAATATACTTAATCCGCGCGGACAAAACAAGGTTAACGTTCTCCTCAGGTCAAACACACGAAAAATAGTTAAATTATAAAAAGCATGGTTTGACGCGCGTCCCCGGACCGTAACATCCGGTCAACAGGCACTTCTGATAAAATGGAACATGAGCTCCTTTATTTCTTCCCGGCTATCTTATCAAAAGCATCGCCACACATTACACGCTGTTATCGCATATGCAAAGAACCCTTGAACGGCCGAAATAACACGCATAGAATATTACGCGCCTTCGGCGCATTTTGAGGACGGATACACCCGCCCTTATGCCCGCCTTGCCATTTCTCATACAAGCAAGATATTGGCCATGTCAAATGTGTCGTGGCCAAGTTCCGCAGCCCAAAAGGCGAGGACTGTTTGAGGCGTAGATACATTTGACATGCAGAACATGAGCTCCTTTATTTCTTCCCGACTATTTTATCAAAAGCATCTACTTTTACGGCAGGCGAGGTAGTGAACGCGATCCCGGTCATCTTTGAAAGTTCGATCGACGCCTTCATCGCCTTGGCGACATCCGCGAAATCGGCCATTATCGCGATATCATGCGCCCCCATGAGCGCGTAGATAGATTCGACCTTGCCGCCGGCTTTCTTAATGGCATTTACGCCCTTTTTGGTACGTGCCGAGCTGATGCCTTTCATGGCATCTATCGAGTATTTCCCCATCATCAAGAATTTGGCCATATCCCACCTCCTTGTTATCGGTAGTTAAAAACCCCTGATATCAACGCGCCAGACCTGGTATCCCGGCGGTTTTATTATAATACCTTTTTCCATGGCTGGGAACATGATAGTGTGATCCCAACCACCAGGTATCATTTCCCTATATCGACCTTCACCTCATGCTCGCGGTGGTCATCTATAAGATGTACACGCGCGTCCCCCGACGCGTCACCGTCCACGGTAAGGCCGCTCACAGCGCCACCCGGTCCTACCCTCTTGAAATGTATATGGTAGACGGTCTCCCTGAACCTGTAATGCACCGTATATCCCGCCCATTCATCGGGAACACACGGTTTAAACGCGAGCGTACAGTCCTCAAGCGTTATCCCCAGGATATGTTCGACCACGAGGCGGTACATCCATCCCGCGGAACCGGTGTACCATGTCCATCCGCCTCTTCCCGCATGGGGGCTCGACGCGTAGACATCCGCGGCGACTACATACGGCTCAACCTTGTAGACAGACATCTTTTTCGCGTCAGATCCGTGATTCACCGGATTTATCATCTGGAAAAGTTCCCAGGCCTTCTTTCGGTCTCCCAACAGGATGAACGCTATCACGACCCATACCGCCGCGTGCGTGTATTGGCCTCCATTCTCCCTTATCCCGGGCAAATATCCTTTTATATACCCCGGGTCCATATCTGAAGTATCGAATGGAGGGGCTAGAAGCTGTATAAGCCCGGCATCTTTGTGGACAAGTTTTCTATACACCTGGTCCATGGCTGTTTCCGCCAGTTTTTTGTCCCCGGCCGCGGATATCACCGACCAGCTCTGGGCTATCGAATCTATACTGCATTCCTCGTTCTTATGCGAACCGAGCGTTTTACCGTCATCAAAGAAAGCGCGCAGATACCATTTCCCGTCCCAGGCCTTCTCGTCTATGCTTTTCGCGATCCGATCCGATTCATGCCGGCATTTCTCCTCAAAGTGGATATCCCCGCGCATACGCGCTATAGCACCGAACTCCTTCACCACATAGAAAAGGAAGAACGCCAACCAGACACTTTCCCCTTTTCCTTCCGCGCCTACGAGATTCATTCCGTCGTTCCAGTCACCGGCGCCCATAAGCGGCAGGCCGTGTTCCCCATACCTGAAAGCCCTACTCAGCGCGCGGACACAATGCTCATATACCGTAGCCTTCTCCTCGGTCCTGGCCGGCCTGTCGTAGTACGCGTCCGTATCCGGATCAAGAGGCCTTCCCTCAAGGAAACTCGTTCTTTCCTCGAGCACGCCGGTATCCCCGGTCGCCTTTACGTACCTGGCTACCGCCAGGGGTAACCATAAAAGATCATCGGAGAAATGCGTCCTAACGCCGGCGCCATAAGGTTCGTGCCACCAGTGCTGGACGTCACCTTCCCTGAACTGTCTCCCCGACGCCCTTACGATCTGCTCCCTCAGCATATAAGGAGCGGAATGAACAAGCGCCATAGCGTCCTGCAACTGGTCCCTGAACCCGAAAGCCCCTCCCGACTGATAGTACCCCGATCTTGCCCACATGCGGCATGCTACCGTCTGGTACAATAGCCAGCTATTCGTCATAACGTTCATCGAAGCTTCGGGAGTATTTACATATACCGCTCCCAGCATATGGTTCCAATAATTCCATACATTGTTCAGGTTCTCACGGGCGGACGCCGTTCCTTTATATCTTTTCACCAGGTCACGCGCCTCGTCCGCGTTCCTGCCCGCGCCTAATATGAATGCCACTTCTTTTTCCTGTCCGTCGGCAAGTTCCAGCTTTGTCTGTATCGCGCCGCACGGATCGAACCCTGCCCCCAGCCTGTTGGAAAGCTTCGTCCTGTGCATAGCCGCGGGGGACCTGTAGTCACCGTTCCTGCCTATGAATTCAGCCCTGTCCCCGGTCGTGGTCTTTACGGATTCACTGACATCCAGGAACGTCGTGTATTGCCCGAAATCCGCGTTGTAGTAGTTCCTCATGAAAAGCGCGCCTGTTTTCGGATCTATCTCGGTCACGACATGCATCTGTGTCTTATCCCTTGCCTCTCCGAGCACTGGTTCGACATAGGAAGTCAGCGACAGTTTCTTTTCCCGCCCCGATACGTTCTTTATTTTGAGAAAGGAATATTTAACGGCGGCGTCAATGGCCACATACACCCACAGCTCCGTCTCAATACCATCTTCCCTATGGGAGAACACCGTGTATCCGCATCCATGCCGCACGGCGTATCCGGTCTGGCCGCGCGCCGGCCCCGGCGACGGGGACCAGAAATTCCCGGCCTCTTCATCCCTTATATACATAGCTTCGCCGCTAATGTCGCTTACCGGGTCGTTGTACCATGGCGTAAGCCTGTATTGGCTGGAATTATCGAACCAGGTATACGCTCCCCCTCTTTCCGACACCACGGTCCCGAAGAACGGGTTCGCTATAACGTTCGCCCACGGTGCCGGCGTGACCATGCCGGGCTTGAGGAATATGACATATTCCCGCCCGTCAGGGGTGAAACCTCCAAGACCGTTGAAGAACACCAGCTCTACGAACGGGGAGAACTCTTCCCCTTCCCGTTTTGCGGGGCGCTTCCTGGTCGGGATGAGCCTCGGCACCTTGAGGTCGGAACGGCTCCTCCTGTCGATCTGTTCCGCCAGGGTTCCCATCGTGTCGGATATTATTATGCGTGCCAGCGTCTGGAACAGTATCTTATCCACTTCTGATATCTGCTCCGACTGTCTTATGAAAACACCTCCGGGCCTGTCCAGGAAATGCGCTTCCATTCCCGCGGTCACCATGCCCATTATCTTGTTCTGCAGGTCCTGACGATAACTTGAATGGTCTTCGTTCCATATGACAAGATCGACCTCAAGTCCCTTCATACGCCAGTATATATGTGCTTTCAGCATCTGGCGGACAAGATCTATGTTCGCCGGGTCCGATATCCTTACAAGAACGATCGGCAGGTCACCGGATATACTGTATCCCCACAGCCCGGACTGTTCACGCCTGTTCTTCATTATCACACTTGCCCCGGCACGCCTCAGGTAACTTGGGTATACGACAGAATTCGCCAACCGTCCGAAAAGTTGGGCGTCGGTCTCGTCGGCGTTAGCCTGCTGCAGAACTACCTGCGCGTGTGTCCACGCCAGGTCGAACACGCGTCCCGCAAGATGCCTATCCCTGTATTTATCCACGAACTCAAGGGCTTTTTCCCTGGTATCCGCCATGCCGGTGACAAAGTCGACCACGACCGTCTCTTCGGGATCGATCACGACCCGGCAGCGTATTGATGTTATCGGGTCAAGTACCGGGCCTTCCGTGCCCGACAGGTCGTTAGAAGTCCTCATTGCCTCGGCATCATACAGGCTGCCGCCTCTTCCCACGAATTTTGCCCGGTCGGTCTCATACGAAGCGTTGCCTTTCTGCGGGCCATGCACCGCGGCAAGATGGAATAGATATGGCTCGGGATCCGGCGCGGAACGTTTCCTGCGTGAACATAGTATGGCCTGTTTTTCCCTTATTATCTCTGTACTCACGAATAGCTTGCTGAAAGCGGGATGCGCGGCGTCAGCCTCGGGATAGGCCATAACGACCTCAGAATAACTCGTCAGTTCTATGACTTTTTTCTCCTTAGAATTATTGACTATGTTCATCCTGCGTATCTCTATATCGTCTTCCGGCGATACCGCCATCTGCATATGCGTTTCTATATCCCCGTCCCTGCGCCGGAATTCAGCTTTACCTCGGGAGAATATCGCTTCGTAGTGCTCCGGCATCTTCAACGCCGGTTGATATCCTACAGACCATACTTCTCCTGTATACGAGTCCTTCATGTAGCAGAAAGACCCCGCGGCGTCCCTCGTTACGTCCGGCTGCCAACGGGTCACCGCAAGTCCGTTCCACCTGGAATATCCACTGCCAGAATTCGTTATCATGACGTTATAATTCCCGTTGGAAAGAAGATGGACCTCGGGCACAGGGGTATGCGGCGTATTGAATGTCCTGAAAACAGCCTCCTGGCTGATCTGTTCCCTTAATAACATGCCCATGGGTTCGTTAAAGTGCAGGTGGAACGGCGTAGCTTTCGGCACGCGTTCATGCAAAAGCACTTCCGCTGCCTGGAATGCCGGGTCCGAAAGGAACCTTCTCTGCATCCTCTTATCGAGGAGAACGTACGCCATTGAAAGAAAGCTCATCCCCTGATGATGCGCCATGAAGGATCTAACTATCATGGGACCTTGATACCCATGCGGCAGTCGTGACGTAGTATAATCCACCGCTTCATAAAAACCGTATTTACCCATTACACCTTCGTTCCGGAGCCGCATCAGGTTTGAGCACGCGCTGTCGGGCTTGACCATAAGAGCCAGCATGGACGCGTAAGGCGCTATTACGAGATCATCCCCGAGCCCTCTTTTGAATCCCAGGTCAGGCACACCGAAGGCCCTGTACTGGTAGCTCATGTGCGCGTCCGTAGCGTTATATCCGGATTCGGATATCCCCCACGGCACGCCCTTACGTGAAGTGTACCGGATCTGTTTATTGACCACCGTCCTGTAGGTGTGATCCAATATGGTATCCGCGTATGTGGGCATAAAAAGAAGCGGCATCAGGTATTCGAACATGGACCCGCTCCAGGAAAGCAGTACCGGTCCTATCCCGCGTATAGTGGTGAAAAGCCTTCCCAGCGTGAACCAGTGTTCCTGGGGGATACGTCCAAGCGCGATACCCACAAAACTCGCCAGACGCGCCTCGGACGCGAGAAGGTCATAACAACTCGGGTCACGGCGGCGTTCCGTAACATTGTACCCCACGGATAAGAGCTTATAGGCGCCATCATAAAGGAACTCGAACTCCATGTCGGCCAGTTCACCACATTCAAGCGAAAGCCTTTCGAGTTCCGTTATCCTTTCACTGGCACGAGTGGCACCTTCCTCCACGGCGGACAAAAATCCGTCGATCCACTCACATATGATCTCTTTTTTCTTACCGGTCCCTATATTAGCGCGTTCCACGACCTGTCTTATGCCCTTAACATCTATTCTTGCCAGGTCCGTCAGGCTCCGCATCCCATCTAATTTCTCCATCTCACTGCGAATGTTCCGCACAAGCTCGTTCTCATCATATACCCCCCCGGCATATATCTCCACAGGCACTTCCAGCTTAAGCCATGGCATCAGACCATCTATTTCCCTTATCCAGTCAAAACATTGTCTTTCAAGCGCGCCGGCCCACCATTTCACCTCGCCGCTCTTATCCGCCCACGTCGCTTCGGATATTTCGGAGGCCAACTTTCCGATATCCTCCAACGCGCTCCTTATATCCTTGAACGTATCAGCTGGCGCGGAGCAGGTTTCTTTTATGCCCCTAAGCTTGTCGCCGAGTTCCACGGGAAGGCCCTCCACGGCCTTCATCTCGGACGCGAGCACGAAAGCCGTATTTTCGACGCCCTTCAATATCCCGTCCGGGACAGCCTCCGCCGTCTGGAGCCCCAAAAGGCCCTGTTTAAGGACAAGTAACGCGCCGGCAAGGTTCCCGCTGTCGACCGATGATATATACAAAGGCTGCAATGTCCTCAGCGTCTGCGTATCATACCAGTTGTAAAAATTGCCCCTGAAACGCTCGAGTTTTTTCATTGTCTCCAGAGTGTTCTCGGTCCTCTCAAGGAAACCCGCGCAAGAAATATACCGGAAGTCATACGCGGATAGGTTTGAAAGAAGGGCCATGCCCATATTGGTCGGGGAAGTCCTGCGCGCCGTGATCTTGAGCGGCTCTTCCTGATGGTTATCCGCCGGCAGCCAATTGCTCTCGGCGTTGACGAACTGTTCAAAATACCGCCAGGTCCTGCGCGCCGCTTCCCGCAGGAAAGCGTCCTGTGACGGTCTCAGCTTTATCTTGCGCGGCGGCCTTATCTGACTTAACCACCAGGCTATCGCCGGAGATATCATCCATAACACCAATAGGGGCGCGGCCACCACAAGTATAGCGGGTCTCAGGTGGACGAGACAGGTCGCGGCCACCACCGCGAGGACCGGCCCGGTCCACATCGAAGCGTAAAACCCGGCGAACCTTGTATGCGCGAGCCGCTTCATGTCGCTAGAGGTCACCCATTCCAGTGTTTTTCGGCGAGTCACGAACATGCGTATAAGGGCGCGCGCGATAGCGTCCACGTTCAGGAACGCCTCAAAAGGCAAAGTGGTGATCATGAATACCGCCTGCACGAGCCTTTTTACGGCACTGTGTACCTGGCTTTTTAAATGAGCTCCCAGAGGGGCTTTCGGCGGTTTTTTAAAAAGTTCCACGGCCGACACTGCCAGCTGCGGCACAAGTATCATAGCGAAAACGAACATGGTCCAGAACACGGCGTTATCCTGGATGACCCATCCTATAAAAAGAAGCAGCGTCATGGCGACGGGGACCAGCGAACGCCAGAGGTTATCGAATATTTTCCATTTTGAAAGGAGTGATATGGGGTTCCTTATCCAGCTTCCGCCCATACAAGGCGCCATGGGCAAAAGCCAGTAGATTATCTGCCAGTCCCCGCGTACCCACCGGTGTTTTCTATTCGCGTCCACGATGTAACTGGAAGGATATTCTTCAAAGAACTGTATATCACTCACAAGTCCCGACCTCGCGTAACACCCCTCCAGGAGATCGTGGCTAAGTATGAGATCATCGGGGAACCGTCCATCCATCGTTCTTGTGAACATATCCACGTCATACAGGCCCTTGCCGATAAAAGACCCCTCGCCGAAAACATCCTGGTAGACGTCCGATACGGCCTGGGTATAGGGATCTATACCGGGGTCCCCGCTGAAAAGCCGGGCGAACCACGAGCGGCGGGCTCCGGCCATGCTCACTCCCACCCTGGGCTGTAATATCCCGTATCCCTCGGAAACTATACCCCGTTTCTCGTCATAGACCGGCCTGTTGAGCGGATGCGCTATTGTAGCTACAAGTTCCCGTGCCGCCTCCAGCGGCATATGTGTATCCGTGTCGAGAGTTATAACATATTTAACGTCCTGCAGGGGAGAGATATCTCCCACTACCAGCATGCCTTCGTTCGCGGGCCTCTTGCCCCTGAGAAGTAAATTAAGTTCGGAAAGCTTCCCCCTCTTCCTCTCATAGGACATCCAGACGTTCTGCCGGGGGTTCCAAGTCCTGGGCCGGTGGAACAAAAAGAACCTGTCGACGCCACCGGTGGAATGGCTGCTGTTAAGTTCCATTATTCCCATAGTGATGTACTCGAGGAGCTCTCCGTCCCCGGGCATGTCCTGGGACGGCGCGTCCGGGAAATCCGTCAGGAGACCGAAGAACAGGTTATCATCCCTGTTAGCCAGGTACCGCACCTCGAGATCCTCGATCAGGTGATCTATGCCTTGTTTACTGCGCAGCATCGTGGGAACAACAGTAAGCGTACGGGCCGAAGCGGGTATACCCCTGGTAAAATCCATACGTGCCAGGACTCTCGGCGCCACCATCAAGGTCATAAGCCAGTTCGTTATGGATATCGCGAACCGGCTCGAACAGAGCACAAGGACCGCTCCCAGTAACCACATGCTTCGCACGCCTAAACCATGTATATATCCGAAGCTCAATCCCGTTATGACCGCGGCAGCGATGAACAAGGCTATGGTACACAGGTAGAAAAAGAGCGGGAACTTCCTGCCAAGCTTTGATACAAGTTCCCCTAACCTCAAACGCAGCCTCACCGCCCTCTGCATAAAAGGCAGCCCTTTGTCTATAAGGAAATACCCTACATGCGCGGCCCTGTCATCACTCCCTGTCTCAGAGGCCTTCTCACGAGCAAGCGTTACCGCCCGCCGCGCCACTTCTTCTTCCGAAAGCCCGGTCCTCCTGGCGAGGTTCTCTACAACATGACGATAGCGGTCACGTGTGGCGAAATCCATGGAAGCATAAAACCCGTTCGGGTCAGCCGAGAGCGTACGTTCCACCACACTCAGCGCGGTCACGAAATCACGCCAGTCTATGGCCCCGAGCGTCCTGAGACTGTTTATGGTGTTCGATATGGACACCTGGTCCGCGGCCTGCTGTTGGCTATCAAGATGTACAAGGCGTTCTATACGTTTCCCCTGTTCCATGAGCCGCTGCTCAAGCCATGATATAGGCAACGCCAGCGCGGAGCTCTGTCCTTGGAGACGACGCGTGAACTCGGCCACGAAAGCGGGCGTGAACGGCGGGTCCGATCGCGCCATATCGGCCATCTCGAGAATAAGCGCGTTGGGCTCCTTTTCAGCCACCACTATCATCTTCTCTGCCCAGGAAGTAGCTATATCCCGTTCCCTACGGCGCGCTTCCACGCGAAGCGCCACACGCCTGAGGTTCTCTACAAGCGCGAGCCGTATCATGATAGGTACGGCCCACAGTTCACCAAGCTTGAGCGATATGACATTCTGGTATGACGCGACGAAAACGGAAAGGCTTTCCTCATCCACACGTCCGTCACCATGCGATATGAGGTTATACGCTATTTCATATACCCGGGGATACCCGGCGAACGGTCCCTTGATAAGACGCGGAAGTTCCCGGCTGTAGGTCTTTGGGAAATGCTGATGTATGGTCCTTATCTGTTCACGTATCAGGTAGAAATTATCTAGAAGCCATTCTCCCGCCGGCGATATGCTCCTGTCACCGTAAACGGCCTCCATCAAGAGCTTGTGTGTCCTGATAAGGACCTTTTCGTTCTCCGCGAGACGTTCGTGCAGCTTTACTTTGCCCCGCATGACCTTAACTTCTTTGCCCCTGTTCCTGGCCAACGCTTTGGCGTGGTATTGAAGTTGTTCCAGGCTGCAGAGTTCCGAACGGAGGGGTTCTTCTTCCCCGGCCCGCTTGACCAGGTTAGCGGTCAGCAGTATCCTGGCCTTACGGCGAAGGCTTATCATGGTCTTAAATATATATTTCCTTATCTTATCCAAGCCAGGCCCTCATCTGTACCTCGTTATTATTTATGTGCTAAGTATTATTCCTCTACTATACTATTACATTATATTGATTATGTAAAACAAAAATAGCAGGCGGCGGCCCGGTCCTCCCCTTTTCAGCGTTACCATCGCTCCAAAAGCTGTCCTCTTGGCCATATATACGCGTTTTGTGGTAAAATAGCATATCATGAGAATAGGTTATCCCTGCATAAACAGGCGTATAGGCTGTACCGCTAACCATACTTTTCGCCTGGCGTCATACAGCAGATCGCGCCTTATCGATACCATATCAAAGAACCTGGCATGCCTCGGGAACATACTCAGGTTCAATGTCGATAACGGACTTCTCTTTTTCAGGATAAGTTCCGACCTGGTGCCGTTCGCTTCCCACCCCCTATGCCGTTTCGACTGGGCGGGGCATTTTGAAAAGGACCTTCGCGGCATTGGGTCGTTCATCAAGGAACACGGTATACGCATCTCTATGCATCCCGACCAGTTCGTGCTTATAAATTCTACTTCTCCGGACATAGTGGAACGTAGCATAGCCGAGCTCGACTATCACGCGAAGGTGCTCGATACTATGGGGCTGGGTCCGGACGCGAAGGTACAGATACACGCGGGCGGGGTCTATGGCGACAAGGACGCGGCCATTGAAAGGTTCGTCGCGAGCTACAAAGAACTGAGCGCCGGCCTCAAAGAACGGCTCGTCGTAGAGAACGATGACAGGTTATACTCGCTTGGGGATTGCCTGCGAATAAGCAAGAGGACCGGCATCCCGGTCCTCTTCGATTCTTTCCATCATGAATGCCTTAATAACGGCGAAGAAATGCGTGAAGCCGTACTGAAAGCGCGAAATACATGGGGCAAAAAGGACGGATGCCTTATGATAGATTATTCCCAACAGGAAAAAAAGAAACGCCTCGGTTCACACGCGGAAAGTATTGATATCCGGCGATTCCGCGCCTTCCTGAACGTCATTTCCGGCATAAAAGCCGACATAATGCTCGAGATAAAAGATAAGGAAAAAAGCGCGTTAAAAGCGGTAAAAGAGCTTTCTTCCCTACCGGCATAAGGTCCATCTTTCGATGTTACGCCGCTATGGCAAAGAGTCTTCTGGCCTCATTAAGCTGGCGTATCATGTCGTCGTTCAACAGCCCGCAGGCCTTTGCCAGGGAATCTACCAGTATCTTTATGTTCTCTATGGCCATCTCCACCACTATCATACCCTGGAACGCCAGGGCATCTTCACCTTCTACCCTGTAATAGTAGCACTGCCGCGCCATACTGGCCTGTATGGCCGCGGGATCTTCGGAAATAATGATCTTGCGATCGTACCCCCTGATATCCTTATTAAGTTCTTCTATCATGCGCCGCTGGTCCGGCGTCACGGCTACGACACCTATTTTAATGCCGGCTTTCGCCAGTTTCGGAAGGAGTATACCCAGTCCGTTATCAAAGGTTATCTTCTCTGAAAAGATCAGTCCGGCCTCCTTGCCTGACCTTATGGCTTCCGGCCCGAGCAGGCCGTTCTCTCCCAGCGCGGCCATAAGGCCGGCGTGGGTAATACCGTTGGATCCGTACTCCGATGGGACCGCCTCAAACGGCACAGAAAGCCTTTCTGCCATTCCCGCGTTCCGGCCGTTATGGCCGTTGACCCTGGAAGGATTGCCGATAAGCCCCATTTTCTCAAGAGCCCACCTTGCGCATCCGGCGATATCACCATCTCCCTCGTTCCTTTGTGGCCTTTCCATTATCTTTCTCAAACCTCGCACTGCGGGATCTTCCTCAATACCGGGCACATTGGCCACATAGTCGAATATGTAGCTGAGGGACTCAGCCGCCGCGTCCCTCACCGATACTGACTCCCCCTCATCCATGAGTATGGTCAGGAGTGGAGCTATCGCTTCTCTCATGCGCAGCCTGCCCGCCGCGAATATCGCCACAAGGCGCCGGTCTTCTGAGTTCGAAAAAAGATCGCCATCGCCCCTCAACTCCTCGTTCATTATGATATCCCGCACAACATCCATATCGCGACGCGCGTATATGTTCACCAGATATCGTTTATATATCACGTTGGCGAACGCTTTTTCCGAAGCGGCTTCCAGCAAGGCTACCCTGTAACTTATCGAGTTGGCGCTTCTTGCCATCAGGTTCTTTGCCGCCTCGACCACCTCGATATCCTCCGCGATGAGCAGCCTTTCCTTTTCCTTCCTGAGGTCATCCGCTATCTTATACACGAGTTCCGAGATGTCGGCCGTGTACCCTGAATCCTCGAGCATCATCAGTACAATATGGTTAAGAACACGCGCGCTCCGGGTTATCTGTCCCTGAATATGTTTCCTGAAATGTTCATTGTTCGCCAGCACATACTCCAACCCGTCGACCTTGTCATGGAACCCTTCCTCCTTGGACGTAAGTATCCCGCCGCCGTTCTGCAACTCTCCCCGGAAATAAGCTATCCCGGCATCCCTGAGAGCGCTTTCCAGACCAAGACTTACCGAGTTATTCGCCCCCTCGACTATGATACTGCACTTCAAGGCCTTTATCTGTTCCACATCGGTAAAAACGTTCGCGACCGCTGCCGGTATGATAACATCCGTATCTTCATACAGCACCCTGTTAACGTCCATCCCTATAACGTTGGATGGTATGACGCCATTCACCCTGAGGACATTTAATACGTGCTCCTCCCGCGGCAGGTCGATACTGCGGGACCTCAGCATACCCTCGAGTTCGGTTTTGACCAATGCGACGTCTTCCGGCATCCCGGCCGTGAACGCCTTGTCGATATAGGTCAAAAGGGCCGAAGGCGCCAGCCATACCTTATCCATATTTTTTATATCAACAAGATCGAATATATTTATCCTGTCGGGGTCTTCGGCCGTCTCGACAGCGTCACGTAAAGCCCTCAGTTGTTCCTTAGAAATGCCTTTTTCGCTGTATACCGCGCAATTAACGTTGTTGATCCCCCTGTAGACCACTTTATCCTGGTAAGCCCTGGCTACCCTGTTCCTGTCAAAAGAAGCGATAATACCGCTTCCCACATCGCCCATTCCCTGTATGGTCACGGCTATTCTTTTACTGGGGTCGAATTTCCTTTTTATCAAACCGCTTTGCATCAACTTCTTGTTACGTATTACCGTCAGAAGACCGTTGACCACCCCCAAACTCGTAACATACCATTTCATATGGCTGAAACTGCCCTTTTCCTCACTGGCGCTGGTGGTAGCCCTGAACGGGTCAAGCTTGAACTCGTTTTCCGTGGTACCCTCGTTCCAGGACCTCGCGATCTCATCCGCCGTGTCCAATATCACGCCCATTTTGTGGTCCACCCTCCTCATCCTGTCCGGTCCGGACAGGAACACATACCCCATCAGCCTGGCGACCACCATGGCGCGCGTAAAATCCGCGAAAACCTTATCTTCGTCGTTATTCTCCCCTTCATAAGTAGTATCCGGACTCACCCGGCGCTTCTGATCGAGCCTGTCCCCGCCCTTGGCCATAACAAGTCCCTTGTCGAAAAGCTCAGCGTTACCGTAAACCGTACTTACGGACCTGAACGAGGTTCTTTCGGCGGCGTGGATACCTTTTCTTCCGTCGAGGTATACCTGCCATAACGGGTTCTTGGACGACATGGCCTCCGCGAGACGTACGCCTTCATAAAGCATGCCGTCGACTATCTTCTTATCGGTGATCTCCCCCTGTGCCGTAAAATACAACCTTAGCGGCTTTGTCCCGGGATAATCCATAAGTACGGCCCCGTCGAACGCTATTACCACGGGTATCTCGTGCTCATATATAAAAGGCAGGAACGCGGTAGTCCCCCTTACGTATGTCTTCAAGGTCTTAACATCCATCTTCGAGCCTTCAGGCAAAAGCTCCGTGAACTCACCTATCCATCCTTCAAAGTTCCGTGCCCGTTCTTCCAGAGTGCTCCACGCGGCCGCTTCTTCTACCCCGATGTGCCCGGCTATCCCACGACCCTCTTCCACCCTTCCTGCATCTATCATCTGCCAGTAGAGCAGTTCACCCGCGAAAGCTTTTGTCCAGTTCTCAGTGGAAAAGGCCAGTGTCGTCATCAGCATCCTTATTTCAGCCATGCTCAGGTCAAGCGTGCCTTCTCTTATCCCTTGGGTCATGCGCTGGAACTTCTCGTGCAGGACAAGAAAATCCTCGCCGGACCTTGTATCTACCTGTCCGATATGCTCGATCATACCATCCACCCCGGAAAACACCCTGACCGCCCTGTCGTTAGTCCGCATCAGTTCCACTATAGCTTCACGGTCGGAGCCCGGCCTGCCCGGCATGACATCCAGGCTTCTTATTCTTTCCCTCACCCCGTCCAATTCCGGCTGGGCACATAATATGGTTGGAAAACCCTTATTCCGGTCCCTTCTTGTCGAAAAAAGCAACCTGAAGTCTTTACGCGTACCCGCTTCTTCCACATAAACGGGTATCGAGAATATATGCGGCGCGATCTGCTCTATGCTTTCGACCTCGTTAAAACACGTCGTCACCTTGATCTCTTTGTCCTCATGCTCCCGGAACGTTATCTTGTTCCGGGCAAGGCGTTCTCTTTTTTCCACAGCTTTACGCAGGACCTCAAGATCGGTAACGTCATCTATGTCCTCTACCCGGTCCAGTTCTTCCAGATCTCGCTGGAGTCCCATCTCGGCCAAAGCCAGATATCGTCGTCCGGCATCGTCCTCGCCGATCGCATTGAACACAAGTGACGGGGCCAGGTCGATGTATGTTCTGTAATGAGCGGTCGTGTTGGCTACTTCGGAATAAGAGATATTACTTACAAGAAAACAAGATAGGGTTAGGAGCGATATGATCTTCCTCATTGACTCTCCTTATAAAAGTGGGAAAATATGTAAACTTTTTATAATATTAAAATGTTATAATATTTTATTCGAGTAAAGTCAATCGGGCTTTGCTGGCTTTTTGTTTCCTAAATAAAAGAGGGGGCAGCTTTAAGCTGCCCCCTCTTTTTCCACGGAAGATACAGTCGTAAGAACAACACTCTACACTTGCGTTATCTTCTACGCAACAAACCGCGCCTCTTCCCCTTTCTCGAGAACCCTTTACTCTGGAAAACGACCTTGGTCTCGAAGCTCTCGCTGGGGACCTCTGGGTGTTTCGAGACCGGGAGTTGCGCGTTTATAAGCCTCTCAATGCTTCGTATATCGTTACCCTGGTCAGGCGTGGCGAAA
This sequence comes from Candidatus Omnitrophota bacterium, assembly GCA_028715965.1. Lineage (NCBI taxonomy): Bacteria > Pseudomonadati > Candidatus Omnitrophota > Candidatus Omnitrophota bacterium. The sequence goes on from JAQUQS010000003.1 coordinate 147,104, forward strand.
GATATGGCCCGCCCTTCGTGTCCGGCTCGACCGGTGCGCCCTATTCTATGAACGTAATTTTCCGAATCGTCCGGAAGATCATAATTTATTACCGTTTCGATACCGATCACATCTATGCCTCTTGCCGCGATATCGGTCGCCACAAGTACGCGGTATCTGCCGGATTTAAAACCTTCCAGCGCTTCTTTTCTCTGGGCAAGCGTGCGGTCCGAATGTATCTCCGCCGCTTTATGCCCCATTTCCTTTATCTGTCGCTTGATCTTGGCCGCGCCCCTTTTAGTGCGCGCGAAAAGCAGCACCGAGCCGCGATATTGATCGAGCAATTTAGCCAGGATCTTCTTCTTGTCCTCTTTCTTCACTATGAAGAGCTCCTGGATGATCTTTTCCGCCGTTGTTCCCGATGTCGCTATCTCTATGTGCACCGGGAGTTTCATGTGGGCCGTACCTATCGACACTATTTCCCCGGGTATCGTCGCCGAAAAAAGCATGGTCTGCCTTTTTTGCGGGACAAACCTGAGAATACGTTCTATATCCGGCTTGAACCCCATATCCAACATCCTATCGGCCTCGTCCAGTATTAATATGCTGACATCGTTCACCCGAAGCGTTGCCTGGTTCATATGGTCGATAAGCCTGCCGGGCGTGGCAATGATGACCCGCGGGTTCTTCTTCAACGCGCTCAACTGGGAATGCATCGACACTCCGCCTATGATCACCGCGGTCTTTATCCCGAATGGCGACGCGATCTTCCGGAACGTCTCATCCACCTGGATGGCCAGTTCCCTTGTGGGCACAAGCACCAGGCACCGGCCTTTCTCGCAGGACAACCGCTGTATGACCGGTATAGCGAAAGCCAGTGTCTTCCCCGTACCCGTCTGGGCGACACCGATTATATCCGCTCCCTCTATCGCCACGGGTATCGCCTTGTGCTGGATAGGGGTCGGTTTTGTGAACTTCAGACGGTCCAGTTCTTCCAATATTTTTGGAGCAATGCCCATACCGTCAAATGAGGCATTTGTTATCAGTTCTTTCGTCATAATATCTTTACACCTTACCTTTTTGTTCCATACCGCGGCCGGGAACACTCCCGTCCGCGGTATGTTCTTTTCTAGTATCTCCCGAAGGTCCGCCTCGGTTTTTCCTTCTGAGGCTTTGCTTCATTAACATTTATATTTCGTCCATCCATCGAACTGAGATTGAGCGCTTCCGCGGCGGCTTCCGCCTCGGCCGGGCTTGACATTTCGACGAACCCGAATCCCTTGTTCGGTATGATATTCACGGATTTTACCGTGCCGTACTGGGCGAACAGGTCCTGCAGCTGGATATTATCCACGCTGTAACTCAGGTTACCTACGAACAATTTACTTCCTTGCATCTCTCCTCCTTATTTTTGCTTCAATTTCTCGTCTATATAAGATATCAGTTCCCCTACGGTCTTTAAGTCATCCCCCTCCTTGCCCGGTATACGGATATCGAACTCTTCCTCCAATATCGACAAAGCCTCGATGATATCAAGCGAATCCGCCCCCAGGTCATCGGTTATCCTCGCGTTCTCCGTTACCTTTTCCTCCTTTATCTCCAGCTGTCGGGCAATGATACCCTTTATTTTTTTTGCCGTATCTGACATGTGTCCCCCGAATGTTCGTTCGTCATAAAACCATTTCTCTCGAGTTCTTCCACGGCCCCGGAGACCACCTCGTCTATCAGTTCTTTTACGGACACTATTTCCTTGATCCGAGAAACGTTGGTACCGGCGAGCACTACGGCGTTATCGATATCGCCTTCAACCGCGTCTATTAACGCCTTGGCTATACAGAACTGGACGGTCGCGGGATCGCACGTCCTAAGACATCTATAATTACAATTGAACGTTTTTCTCTCCCCGCGCAATACCTCATCAAGGAACCTCGTCTTGATCGCCTTCGCCGGCATACCCACCGGGCTCTGTATGAAAACGAGGTCTTCCTCTTCCGCGTTGATATAAAGTTCCTTGAACTCATCCGCGGCCGTGCATTCATGCGTAGCCACGAACCTTGTCCCCATTTGTACGCCCTTGGCCCCCATCTTCAGGACCCTGGCGATATCCTTTCCGTCAAAGATGCCGCCCGCGGCTATTACGGGTATGTTCTTCCCGTATTTTTTCTCGTACTTGTCGGTCACGGCCAGGATATCTTCCAGCGCGTCCTCCAGCAAAGGTTTCTCCTTTAGCTCCCCCTTAAGGTTTTCCAGTTCCTCAAGGCTGTATCCGGCTATATGCCCGCCCGACATCGGGCCTTCAACCACGAAAGCGTCTGGCAAACGATCGTAACGCCGTTTCCACGTCTTGATCAGGAGCTCCGCGCCTCTTGCCGAAGCGATAAGGGGTATTAATTTCGCGGAAGACTCCCCCGCGAATTCAGGCATACTTATCGGGAGTCCCGCCCCCGAAATGATATAATCAACCCCTTCTTGCGCCGCCGTCCTTACCATATCCTCATAGTTGCTGAGGGCCACCATGATATTCACGCCTATTACGCCATCAGACAGGTCCCGGGCTTTCCTTATTTCCATTTTCAGGTGTTCACGCGATGACTTGGGCACATCGGCCCTGTTCTCTTCGGTGTCCGGCGGTAACCCCACGCTCGCGATGGTACCACCCGCGCCACAATTCGCGACCGCGGCCGCTAAATATGAAGCGGATACCCTTACACCCATGCCTCCCTGTATAATAGGCACATCAATACAAAGATCTCCGATAACGAGCGGAGCAAGCCTGTTTTTCATTATTTCCCTCTTGTAGCGCCTCCGCGCTACTGTAAATTGCGATTAATCTGCTGAGTGGCTTCTAATCGAATAAGAAAGGTGTGAAAACATGAGCATCCTCGGGAGCGTCTATGAGGATATATCCAAAAGATTCAAACGCGAAAAGAGGCCGATCGCCTCCAATTAAGGTCGATTATACCACAAAGGCCACCCCGTCACAACATAAACCGGCAAATATCTTTGTAAGGGCCGTGGGGCTGGGATCAAGTCGTTTTTTATGCATGGTGCGCCGCAAAACCTGTCTGGGGGAGTCAGGACACACGAATTGGAAAGGGATCACCTCATTCTTTCATCTGTCCGTCCAAAAAGTCCAAAAGTAACCGCAACGATCTTTTCATGTCTTCAACTTTATCTTTTCCCAGGCTCTCGGACAATTTCTCCGAGAACTCTTTATGTCCGGTAAAAAGCTTGTCCAACGTTCCCTTTCCCCGTTCGGTAATGGTGACCATGACCTTGCGCCTGTCCTCCGGGGAATAGCCCCTTTCGACCATCTCTTTTTTTACCAGCTTGTTCATCAAGCTTGTCACGCCCGCGTGTGTTATCAGGAGTTCATCCCTTATCTCTGACATCGACAGCGTATCACAGTGCTGCAGGAGCATCAAGACCTGGTATTGGGAAAAAGTCAGCCCATAACTTTTAAGGTGTCTGCTCGCGTTCACGTACACTTTCTTGGCGATCTCCCTCAAAAAGTATGTTATGCTTTGTTTTTTCATGGTAAAACCCCTCAAACACGGGCTAAAGACTCGATCGCCTCCATCTCATTCGGAAAAATACTTATGACCGGCCTGAGCCCCAGGATATCCCGGTAGACCAGGAACTCTTTTGTCGCGTTTATGATGATCAGTTTTTTATTATTCGACTTTAATTCCGCGAAAAGGTTGACCAGCACCGCCAGGGTAGCGCAATCGACGCGACCGACATCCATGAAATCAATTATGATATGCTTATCGAACCTCTCGCCCTGGCTCTTTTTCTGTTCCCTTGCCCCGGGAATGGTCGACGCGTCCAGCGCCCCCTTAAGCCTGACAATGATGTACTCATCCATTTCTTTTATCTCTTTTATGCAGATAAGGTCACTTTCCCTTATGTGCCCTCCCCTTATGGCCACGTTAAGCCGGATCAGGCCTACTTCCAGTATTTCTTCCACCTTGCCCCTGATCATATCCGCCAGCTTATCCTTATCCGACATTCGTCTTCTTTCTCCTCTTCGAGATGAATTTAACGGCCTTTTCCGTAGAATAAAAGATCACCGGCGTGTACAGGAACGTGAATATTATCGACGCCGTCATGCCGCCGATAATGACCCCGGCCATGGAATATTTGAGCGGTGATATCATATAAAGCTGGGGAACAACACCCAGGATGATCGCGATGGACGTCATGAGTATCGCCTTGAACTTCTCGCTGGCCCCGAACCACAACGCTTCCTTAAGCTCCACGCCTTCTTCTATCTTAAGGATAGTAAAATCCAGGAGCAATATGGAATTGTTGACGACCAGACCGACCAGCATTATTATCGCGAGCATCGACGCGATATTGATCGATATACCGAAAAAGAAGAACATCAGGAAAACCCCGATGAACGACGTCGCTATGGACACGATTATCGATATGGGCCTCGTCATCGAATCCAATATCGCGCACAAAAGCATGAACGTCAATATTACCGCCAGGAGAAAGGCTTTTCCGATCTCCTGACCGCTCTCGTCCTGGTGTTCCGCCATCTCGACGAACTTATATCCATACCCCTCAGGCAGGCCCAGCTTGGCGAACTCCACGTCGGCTACTTCCCTTACCAGCCCCAGGGCGCCCTTGCCAAGAGTACCGTCCAGCCTTATTACCCGTTCCCTGTCCCGGTGTTTTATCTGAGGTACCGCTTTATCATAAACGATATCGCCGAGTTCCGTGATCGGTATCATGCCTTTTTTGGTTATCACGTCTATCTGGCTGATATCCTGGAGCGTCTCGGCGTAGTCTTCGTCAAGTTCGACGTTTATCTTATACTCCTCGCCTTTTTCCTTATATGTGTTAGAGTCGTCACCATAAATAGCCGCCCTCAACATATATCCTACCTGGGAGTTCGATACTCCATAAGTGGTCAGTTTTTTCTGGTCAGGAATGAACTTTATTTCTTTTTTCGGATTTTTATATGACGAAACGATCGCCCTGAAATACCCCGTTCCCAACAGAATATCCTTCATCCTTTCCGAATAAGTTATCAATTTGTCATAATCATCACCGAACACGTTTATAGACACATCGGCATCCCACCTGGCGCTGCGGGTAACGTCTATTTCGGCATCTGGTATATCCGCCATGAAAGGCAACAACTCGTTTATTATGTCATTGTCGCTTCTTTTCCTTTCAGACAAAGGTACCAGGGATATCTTGACGTTACAGTTCTCGACCCCGTTCTCGCCTATATTGGTAAGATAACTTTCCATTTCAGGTATCTGTTCGACCCTTCTCTCTATGATCTCAGCCACTCCAAGGGTCTTGTCCACGGTGGAGCCCTGCGGCATTACAACGGAGATATTCACCTCGTCCTGGTCGTATGTCGGCATGAACTCATTATCTATGAACGGCATTATGAACCTGAGCGCCCAGAAAAGTATGAACATGCTCAGGATCGTCCTCCCCGGATATTTCATCGTAGCGTCGAAGATCTCTTTATAAGCCCTTTTCATGGCCTCGACAACCGCATCGACCCCTTTCACCACCCACATAACAGGCCGGAAGAAACCCTTACCGGTCGAGGCGCCCAGCCCGGGTTCTTTCCTCATAAGAAGTCCGCACAGCATAGGCGTCAAAGTAAAGGAGTTTATCAGCGAGAATATGGTGGCATAAACTACCGTGAGCCCGAATGAGCGCATGAACTCCCCGACTATCCCGCCCATCATCGCGATAGGCGTGAAAACGACAAGATTCGTACCGGTAGCGGCAAGGACCGCTACGGCCACTTCTTTCGTCCCCGATACGGCAGCCTGCCTGGGATCGTCGCCTTTTTCTAGGTGCTTAAGCACGTTCTCCACGATAACTATAGCGTTAGCGATCAACGTCCCCAGACAAGTCGCTATCGCCAGGAGCGTCATGGAATTAATGGTGAACCCGGAGCCGGACACCAGCATCATGGTGGATATAAGTGATGTCGGGATAACAACAGCCGCTATGAACGTTATTTTGGCCCTGCCCGTAAAGATAAAGAGGATTATAACGGTCAGCAGGATACCTATGAAGATATTGTTGATCGTGTCATTCGTCTCCTCGATTATAACGTCCGTCGTATCATTGGCGATCTCAAGGGACATTCCATCCGGCAGCGACTTGTTGAATTCCGGAAACTTCTTCCTGATATCCCTGGATATCTGCACCGCGTTCCCGTCCGATACCTTTTTCACGGACAGGCCGACGACATCCTTGCCGTTGAACCTCGCGTAAGTATCGACCTTCTTGAACCCGTCCTCAACATCGGCTACGTTCCCGATCTTCAGACTTACTCCGTCCCGGGATGTTATCATCATATCCCGTATGGCATCGACATCCTCGAACTCGCCCACAAAACGCACACTGGTAGATGTGTTCTTCTCTTCCAGAAGCCCGCTCGGGACGTTGCTATTGGTGGCTTTTACCTTTTCTACGATGTCATATATAGTGATATAATTCTGCCTCATCAGGGCCGGGTCAGCCACGATATTTATCTGTCTTTCCTTACCTCCATAAATATCAACTTTTGCCACACCTTCCATGGAAGATATCTTTGCCTTCAGGACTTTGTCGGCGTATTCATACAGGTCACGGCTGTTATACTTATCACTTATGAGCACAAGGTCCATTACCGGCTCCATAAGCGGGTCGTATTTCTCTATTATGGGCTTTTCAATGGAATCAGGAAGATCGTTGAGGATACCCTCGACCTTATCCTTGACCTCTATGGATTTGATGTTCACGTCCGTCCCGAGGAAGAACTGCACATACACATATCCGAAGTTCTCATAAGAATCGCTCTGGATCTTCTCTATCGATGATATCTCGGATACAGCGTCCTCTATCTCATTGATGACCTGGGTTTCCACCTCCAAGGGCGTCGCCCCGGGATACTCGACCTTTATCGTAATGATCGGAAAGTCTATCTTGGGGTCCGCCTCTATCGGTATCTCCAGATAAGAAACGAGGCCAAGAATGACAAAGAACAGGACGAACATTATCGTCGTGACCGGACGTTTAACAAAAAATTCTATCATTTTCCCCTCACTGTTCGTCTATATCCCTGACCTTGTCGAACTGGGCCAGTTGTTTATGTCCCTCCACTATGACCAGGTCACCTTCGTTTATACCTTTAGCGACCACCGCCATGTTCCCGTATCTTTCCCCTACCTCCACCTCTTCGCGAACCGCCTTACCATCGACCATTTTCCACAGGTACTCCCCGCCCTCGTCTATATCGATAACGTTGTTAGAGACGGCAAAGCATTCATCATCAGACCTGTTCTCGATATACGCGACTATCTTGTCCTCTCCGCCAAGCGCCTTGCTCATGTCTACCCGGATCTTGTATAATCCGGCGTTCATGTCCCTGTCTTCACCAACCTCGTTGACCGTTCCATACTTCTCATGGCCGTTATTGAACATGTACACATCCTGTCCCACCTTGACCTTCTCCCTGACCTCGGATGTTACATATCCGTAAAAAAGACCGTCATCTTCCCTCACCAAAGTTAATTTCTGGTCCTTGACGATCGGGCATCTCACCGCTTTCCGGGTCCTTACCGGCTTCCCTTCCTTCTCCCACAAAGACGTTATGGTCACTATGTCCTTTGTCCTTTCATAGGTCACCATGCCCCTCTGCCTTATTACCAGGGCGATAAGCACGCAAAAAACGGCCAAATATACGAACATTCTTTTTTTGTTCTTCATCTTATATCCTTACACTGGTTAATCTGTCTATCTCGGCTTTCGTGGCCTTTATACCATATATCGTGGCTTCCCGTTTCAATTTCTCGTTCGTAAGCATAAGTTCGGCGTCGTTAAGCTCCAGGAGTGACACCTGCCCGGACGAGAACAGCTCCTGGAAAAGACTGAACGTTCTTTCCGCCAGATCGACCGCCTTGTTATTGGCTTCCAGCGTCTTTATATATTCATTGTACTCACTGATAGCGTTACCTAGCGCCAGCACCAGGTCCTTCCTGGCCTTTTTGAGATCCAGGTCGGCGTTCTCCTTGTCCAGCCTCGCCTGGTTGAGCCTGGCCTGCCTGGCCCCGCCTTCCCATATCGGGACATCTACTTTCACCCCCATGATACCGAACTGGTCCATCTGGTCCTTATTCCCTATATACGCCTTTTTAGCACTGTCACTCTGCCCCGCGTAAGTCCAGCTCCCGAAAGCCGCTATCGTCGGATAGTACTCCGCCTTGGACGCCCGGACAAGGTCCTCGAACGACCGCGCCTTGCTATCCAGCGCTTTTATCGACGGTTCCACCCGCAACAGCTTATCGACCATTTCTTCTTTGTTTATCTCGGAAAAACCCATCCCCGGGTCTATTTTCAGCTCTACACTCCCGGCGTCCTCTATGCCTAATACCCTTTTCAAAGTGTTCTCCGCCACTTTCTTGTCACTTTTCGCGTCATTAACAAGCGTGGACCTCGAAGCGATATCGGCTTCTATGTCTATGTTGTCCTTCCTGGACACCCTGCCGGCTGAGGACCTTTCTTCCAATATCCTCTTATTCTCCACCGCGTTAGCGTACGATCCGCATATGATCCTGTAGATATTGTCGGCTAACAGCAGGTTATAGAACGCCATCTTCCCGCTGTATTCCGCGTCCAGCCTGTTGGCTTCCTCCAGATATTTATTCACGTCCACGCCTTCTTTAGCCGCGGCTATCGCGTTACTTATTTTCCCGAAGGTCCACAATACCTGGCTGGCTTCAAGCCCCGTATCCACTTTGTAATCGCCTACGGCCCCTCTTTCATACCTGGCATTCACAGGGTACCTGGCATTATTTGTCCAAGTGAACGCCCCGTCAACATGGGGCTTCCAGGCCGCATTAGTTTCTTTCAGGATCTCACCGGCCTTTTTCACGTTGTTCCCCGATTGTTCTACCAGTTCACTTGTCTTGATAGCCATATCTACGGCCATGGCTATATCGATAACAATGGCCCCGCTATCCGTGGTATCCAGCCCGTCCTGCCCATAGGCTGTCGCGCATATCCGACAGATGAGTATTGTCATGAAAAGAACTTTTATGGCCCTCATTTCCGCACCCCGTTCCAGAATATTAACAACTGTTTGCTGACAATGTTCGCTATCTCTTCGTCCTTATATACTATCCGCATAAAAGGCAATCCCCCCAGTATCGACTTCAGGTATGTCACCATGTCCCTTTTCGTGAAAGTATCCTTGATCAACCCTTTCAAGATAGCCTCATTGGCTATCTCCTCCAGGCAATCCTCATGTGAGATATCCCGCATTGCCCCCTTCCCCTCCATTTCGGGGAACATATACAGGAACTCCAGGTGCGGAATGCTGATCTTCTGGGGCTTGAATCGTTCCTTTAAGATAACAGCAAAGATCTCGTTGGTCATGTTCCCGAGACTGAGCATTATACCCACGATGTTACCGAAGAACTTCTCTATCCATTTGATCGGATCTTTTCTTGAGACCACTTCATCCGCTTCCATGATGCTCTTCGCGTCGTATAAGGTAAGTATATAGTTGAATATATCCGCCTTTTGGGGGAAATAGTTGTAGAACGTTCCCTCGGAAACTTCCGCCCTTTCGCAAATACTCCTTATGGGAACATCCTCATACTTAGTATCCTTAAGGCTGTTCAGGAACTCCTGCGCCAGGAGCACTTTTGTTTTTGCCTGTTTCCTTTCCCTTAAGGATAGGCCTTCTTCGAATGCCAACATTACGCTTCCTCCTTGAAAAATAAAGCTTAGAGTAATTTTAGTGTACACTATATTTTTATAGTTGTCAATATTTTTTCACGACAATGGGGCACTTAGCTGTAAGTTGTTTATTGATAAGATATTAGCTGGATTGTTGGCCCGGTGGGCGCACTGCCAACATCATACGCCGCTGAAACACACTACCTGCTGGGCGACTATATCCGACATGATCCTGAGCCCGGAGGATCTGACATCGTAAACTTTTATAACATCCCCATACCTGTTGAATTCCGGGTCGGTCATGAGCTTCTTGAACAGGTTTTTCCTGCGCGCGAACCACGCGGTATTGAACACTGTATTTTTCTTTTCGGGGAAAAGCGCCACATAAAAAATATCCGTTTCCACGAGATCCTGGAAAAAATGTGTCCCGAAAGACAGCTCCGGCATAAGGTTCCCTTCGGAAAAAGCTATTTCACCTATGACCGCAATGTTGTTTATTTCCGCGAACTTTACCGGCACCCCAAGGGAAGGAGTAGAAGTCCCCCATCTCCCGGGCCCCAACAAAAGAGTTGGCATCTTATCCCGATCCTCTATCCCATGGTTAAGTTCGCCCAAGGCCCGCGCGATGTTGTATTTGTCCGCCAGGTTCAATCCGATGTATCTATGGGGATCCACATATATCACACGGCTTATGTCCCGGCTTACATTACCTCCGAGAAAACATCGTTCCGACCTGAAAAGCATGTTCTTCTTCATTATCCTCACAGGCATCTTCACCTTCTCGCCCACACCCCTGGCCTGGAGAGGCCTGCATTGCAGGAGATTTATCTTGAGATCGTTCTTACCCATGAAGTTGACCGTGAACTCTATCTCTATAGGATAATCGTAATTCTGCCTTAAGGTTTTCATGACGCCTTTTATCAAACGAAGGAATTTCCCCCGCGACAACAGCCTGTCAAACGTGATCACCTGCATACTCTTCGGGTTCCCGCCGTTCTCGTCGGCAGGATAAACGGCTTCTTCATCATTTATGGCTATGTGGTCCAATGCCGGACCGAGTTCTTCCGTCGGCAAAGACCTGAACGGCACTGTTTCGCAGATGTTATTTCTTATGTTTATAACGTCCACGTTATGCTGGGAGAACCTCCTCACATCCGACATATCCGCGTGCGGCTTTAAAAGAGGCTCGTCCAGTGCCACTATCCTGGGATAATCGCCCTCGACACGGTTAACCGCCCTCGTACCAAGACCGAGGACCAGGCGGAGCATGCCCGCTTCGGGCCGCATCTTCTCATTCCACACATAGGCATTATATGATATACCTACACCTCCGATATCCGGGAAGAAATAACCACCATGATGTGAACCCGATACCCTTTGCACAAGAAGCGCCATCTGTTCGTCCATCCCCGCCAATCCACGCTGACGCCTGTATGCCAGGGCGTCTTCACTCATAGTACTGGCGTAAACCGTCCTTATGGCTTCAACGAACCGGGCATACCGTTCCTCCGGCGAGCCCTGGTTCGGGCAGAATACACTCTCATACTTCCCGGCAAAAGCGTTACCGAACCCGTCTTCAAGTAAACTACTTGAACGGACAATTATGGGTGATGTCCCGAAATATTCGATTATTTGCTGGAATTGTTCGTTAACCTCTTCGTAAAATTTCCCATGTAGCATTTTCTCCCGCAGGACCTGTGCCGCGGAAAAATACCCTTCCCCGGTCTTCTGCTCCATACGCAACTTCCACCAGCCGTTCTGCACTATATACGAATAAAACACATCCGACCCAATATAGAACGAGTCATGCGGTTCCGCGAAGTCGTCCCAGCCAAGCGACCTGTTACCCTCCAGCATCTTCCTGGCCAGGAGCATCCCGGTCGTCTTACCGCCTATATAACCGGTACCTATTAACCTGGATTTGATCTCTATTAGCTCCCGAAGGCTGAATTTGCGGACAGACAACGAGAATATCTTGTCGTCCCTTCCTATCATTATCCGGCACAGCTTCCGGACCATTTTTTCAGCTTCCTCCCCATGGGGATCCGTCGCGGCCAGCTCCTCAGCCCGGAGGAATAACCTATCCCAGTGGTCAAGGTATCTTTTGGCGCTTTCTGTACCCTTGAGTTTTATGTACGATAATACCGCCGCCGCGTGCGCGCTATCGGTAATGGGCTCGAAGGTCTCGCCTTCCTTGAGATGTGGCAGGAACATCGTCGGGAAATACCTGTCCCATACCTTTAACGGATGCACATAATAATTACCTTCACACCGATATACATCCAAAAGAAGCTGGGTAGTCTCCCTTATCCGGGCTATGGTCTTGAAAGAATGGTTGTTACGGAGGATGGAAAAATACGCTATGGTATCCAGTTCATAAAGATACGGGCAAGTGACCATGAAAAAATTCCCTATCATGATATCTGTCGCCCATGCCGGCAAAAGATCAGACAGGCAATCGAACACGTAATAGGCACCTTTTCCTTCCCTGCTGATTATACTGTTGACCTGTGTAGAGAACGACTCAAAACCTTCTCCCGCGTTCAATTCACAGATCTTGACGTTAGCCCCGCGCTCCACCAGTGGGGCATGCGAGGAGAACCTCATATATATGACGTTCTTGCCGTCGGCCATGGCCTGCCTGACGAAAGGTCCGACAAAATCCATGTACTCCCGTATGTCATCTATCTGCCATACGACGTTGTCACCAAGCCGCAGATCGGATACTATTTTATCCAGTCCTTTTAATCCCGTACTTATGCTGATACTACACCTTCCTTATGTCCGGATAAACATCACAAGCTAAGCTGCCTTACCATTTTCCCATGAAACCTGGTGCGCATATGGCGTGGAAATATCCCGTGCGCAAGTTCTGTCCCGTAAGGGACAGCATGTCCGAAGCGTCAGGGATATTTTCATGCCAACTGATCATTTCACCCCGCCATACGACCCGGGACATCTCTTCCCGTCTATCGGTCAACCAGCACTACGCTTCTATAACACCCAGCATAGTGGGCTACGCCCGAAAGGGCATTGTATGTCCGGATAAACATCACAAGCTAAGCTGCCTTACCATTTTCCCATGAAACCTGGTGCGCATATGGCGTGGAAATATCCCGTGCGCAAGTTCTGTCCCGTAAGGGACAGCATGTCCGAAGCGTCAGGGATA